>CAZPHZ010000119.1:0-9135 GCA_964586035.1 uncultured Saprospiraceae bacterium | reverse complement strand
CCATTGTCACGACAAGTCCATCGAGGAACTGCACATTCGCCGGGAAACCGGTGCCAATATCATTGGATACAAGAATCCGCGTGGGGGTTATATCGTAAACCCGGGACCGGAAACCAAGTTAGAAAAACACTCCAGCTTCATTGTTTTGGGTAATAAAGTACAATTGGAGAAATTACGCCGGTATATTAAAACCCCGGACTAGTAAGGATGCTTTACGTGCCAAAAGATTTTACCATGCACAAAGAAACCAAAGACAAAGACTTTTTAAAAAAGCCCATTTATAAGGGTGGACCCAAAGCGTTGAAAAAATTCATCGGCGAAAACCTGCGCTACCCAAAGGAAGCCTTTGACAATAAAATGGAAGGTACGGTTTACGTGAATTATACTATTGGCAAAAATGGCCGGGTGACGGCAGCCAAAGTGGTGACCGGCATCGGCCACGGCTGCGACGAAGAGGCGCTCCGTCTCGTAAAACTTCTGCAATTCGAAGTGCCGAAAAACCGGGGCCTGCGCGTACTGTTCCACCAAAACATCCAGATTCATTTTCGGTTGCCGAAGGCAAAAAACGCTCCCGCTTCCATTCAGTACAACATCGTTCCTTCAGACCCGCCTACGGTGGAGAAAGAACCGGATAAGTCATCCCCAGGCTTCACATTTACTGTCAATATTCCTTGATTTTATTTATTGCCTACACTTCTTTAGGCCACAGCTGATGGTTTCATAATTGACCCTGTATCTAAATTTTAAAATAAAAAATGCTATTGGTGAAGCGGTGTAACATCTACCTTGAGACAAGGTCGTCTATTTTCAAAAAGAAAGCGGCTGAACCAAGTAGATGGAACAGCCGCTCTTTTTTCAAAAAGTGACAAGAATTCGTATTAATTAATTCTTATCCCAGAAAAGCTTAGTTTCTACCACATCGCCACCCACCGCACTTGCAGCGGCAGCATAATTAGCAGCATTGAGCGTTTGCTCCTGTGTGGGGTATGTGTATCGCACCGGGATTTCAGAAAAAGCATCGGGAGGTGCTACCAACACGGGATAGTCCAAGCTTCTCCATGAAGTCCAAGCTTCAAAGCCCCGGTTATAAAGTGCCACCCATTTCTGATTCCCAATTTTTTCTCTCCAGTCGCCTTGAGCAGTGGCATAATCGACCTCAGGTTTGGCTAAGAAGGCATCTATATCTGCAGTTGGCACTTCCCAATATTCCATGGAAGCGCGGATACCTGCAGCGTAAAAATCAGCGGCCGTCCCACCGACATTCATCCCTCTTTCTGCAGCCTCGGCCAATAGGAAGTTTCCTTCTGAGGCATCGAAGAGAAGGGCCTCGAAATCAGGCGCAGTCAGCCTGTCGTTTGGCTTGGAGTAAGTTGAGTAGTTGTTGGACGCACCGTAAATACCGCCCGAATAGCCACCATCGGCATCTGGAGTGAAATAGAAAGGCACGCGAGGGTCGCCTAATCCACTCATGTAATCGCAAATCGTATTAGCGCCAACAAAGTCCTTCCTACCGCTTTGTATCAATGATACCCATATGGGATTGGTGTTTGGCGGAGAAGATAGGTAGTGAAAGGCAACGTTGTTGTCGTTTGACAAAACCACATCGGGAGCGATTTTTTCCACGATAGATGTGGCTGTTGCAGGATCCACATCGGCGAGTAACATTCCCAAGCGAAGTTTCAACGAACTGCCAAACATTTTCCATCCTGCCATATCTCCACCATAGAGCAAGTCACTGCTACCAAAACCACTGGCGTTCACGTCTACCGAATTCAAGGCATTGTCAAGACGGCTGAGCAGGTCGGTATAAACAGTAGCTGCATCGTCATATGCGGGAGATGCATTGTCAATATCGAGTGCCTGGGTGTACGGTATATCTCCGAAAGTATTAACCAAGGTAGAAAAAGCATACACATTCAGTATTTCAATGCAGGCATTTTGATTGGTCTGCACGGCTGCAGGGTAGAATGCGGGGTCCTGGTCGGGTATCAGTTCCTGACTTTCCTTCAGGTTTTTCAGAACTCCCACATAGAGAATGTTCCAGAAGTTCTGAGGAATGTTACGTCCAGAGAGGTTGTAATTGGCCTCATCTACGTAAGTAGTCTCCGTCCATTGTTGAGCTACCATCCTGAAGATATTCAGGTTTACGTTGGTGCTGGTCATAATATCTACCAGATCCTTTTGGGCATTGGAAAACAATGGTCCAGGCGCAACTTTGGAGGGATTTTTTGTATCCACATTCAGGTCCCCGAAATCTTTATCGCAGGACACGGCGAAAATGGACATGGTCAAAATCAAAAACAATATTTTTTTCATGCTAATAATAGTTTTGTTTTAAAATTTAACATTCAGGTTCACACCGAAGGTGCGAACAGTCGGATAGCTACCCACCTGATAGCCTTGCAGGTTACCGGCACTTAACCCATCTTCCGGATCGGCATCCGGCAGGTTTTTGTGGATAATCCAGAGGTTCCGGCCATAGACACCCAGGCTCATGCCTTTGATGACATTAGCACCTGCAAACATGCTCCTTGGAAACTCATAAGAGAGTGTTGCTTCCCGAAGTTTTACGTAACTGGCATCGTAAACAAAATTAGCTGCAGGATTACGGCGATAGCCGAAAATACCGAAGTTGGTGGCATCATAACGAATATCGTTAGGTGTTCCATCTTCTTTCACACCGGGAAGAATTATACCTCCCCCTTCCGAAAGTGGCAAACGGAGGTCGTTGCCGAGGTCATTTTTACCTGCTGTTTCTACAGAAAGTCCTGTAGCGAGGCCATAATAGCGGTCAAGTGACCACACATCTCCGCCCTTGCGTACATCAATCAAAAATCCTAAAGAAAGGGCTTTGTAGCTAAAGGTATTGTATACTCCGCCGGTCCAATCCGGGTTGATATTGCCGATAATTTCGTCGGATGTTGCGGACTTTTTATAGTACCCGGAAGAGTTGACCACTTTATTGCCATTATCATCGAAGACGAAGTTACTGCCACGAATGGTGCCATAAGGCTCGCCCAATGCAGCGTTGATACTCACGCCACCCTGGAAGGTTCCCAATGACAGATTATCAATTCCACCCAAATCGAGCACCTTGTTGCGATTGCGGGCATAGTTGAGGTCAATGCGCCATTTGAAAGTTGAGGTGTTGACAGGACGGAGGAAGACTTGGACCTCTACGCCTTTGTTTTCCACGTCACCGGCGTTGATGAATTTGGCACTATAACCGGTTGACCTGGATACAGTGGCGGGAATAATCTGATCCACCGTGTTCGACTTGTACCAGGTAACATCAATACCCGCCCTTTCATTTAAGAAGCGCATTTCGAGACCGGCTTCGTAGCTCTTTGTCTTTTCAGGCTTCAGGTCTGCATTGTTCTTCGTTGTGGACACGGATGCTACGGCAGCATCGCCGAAAGCGGTGTTCAGGTTATACACGTCGAACACGCTAAGCGGCGGAGCGGTATTCCCCACCTGGGCATAATTAAGCCGGATTTTTCCAAAACTAACAGCGTCGTTCTCAGGCAAGAGCCTTGAAAAGATAAAGCCCATTGATGCTGAAGGATAGTAGTAAATATTATTGCTGGCAGGCAATGATGAAGCTTGGTCACGGCGCATCGTGAGGTCAAGAATAGCCCACTCGTCGTATAAGAATCCAATTTTACCAAAAACACCATCTACCTCCAATTTATTATTGATTTCAGTAGGAGCTTCCAGTGGGTTCTTGGTATTTGACAGAGAATATAGCCCCGGCAAAATAAGGCCGCCATTGGTACTCGCTTTAATCGAAGAAATATTATTCTTACGAATGTTTGTACCTAACAAAGCATCGAATTTCAGGTTGTCCATCAAATCCAATTGCTTTATTTGAGCCATCAGGTCATAGTTGAGCTCCTGAAAGTTGCGGTTATAGCGGGTATATTTGGAAGGATCAGTACTGCCAACAGCTATCCGTTCTTCCTGGATTTCACTATATTGGTCAAGTGATGCCCGGCCAGTGATGTCCAACCAGTTATTGACACTGTAAGTAGCACCGAGATACCCGAAATAACGGTTGCGGTGGTCGTTTTCGTAGTTTTCGTAACGCACCCAATACACGTTGTCCCAATAAATTGGTGTGAGGTCGGTTGGGTCAGTCCAGTTCCAAGTGATGTTGGACTTGGTTCGCTCATAAGCAGCGCGTTGCTCCTGTACATCCACGTTCACTTGCCACCATTGACGGAAGCTGGTCATCTGATTTTTAGAATCGTAACCAGTGCCATAACGACCCAAGCCTTCGGTGGACGTAAAGTTTACGGCAGAGAACACTTTCAAATTGTTGGTGAGGTTGTAATTTGAACTGAAGTTCACCAAATTCTTGGTGATATTGCTATTGGCAAGAATTCCCTTATCATCGGCATAAGTATAGCCCAGTTTGAAATAGCCCTTGTCATTGGAGCCATCAATCATAATGCTATTGCTCGTTCCGGTAGCCGTTTCGAAGAATGTCTCAGCGCCATTTTGGGCAGCTACCCATGGACGGGGTTTTCCAAAATACTCCGATGTAGGGTCAAATGCGTCCCATTGGTAAACCATGAGGTTGGGATCGAAAGCCCCCCCCCAGGAGGCGTCTTCACTGGTAGGCATTACCAGATCTTCGGTGCCATCCCCATTGATGTCGCGATAAAGAAAGAACCCCGTCGGGTCTTCGTAATAAGCACCATAGCCCCCACCATATTTATTTTGGTAATTCAAAAAAGTGGACTTGTCTATTTTACCAAAATTGAAGCCTGTGTTCAGGCTTACACCAATGCCCTTGTCTTTACGGCCTTGTTTGGTGGTGATCATCACTACGCCGTTGGCTGCGCGGGAGCCATAAAGAGCTGCAGCCGCTGCACCTTTCAAAACAGTGATCGACTCAATATCGTCGGCATTGATGTCATTGGCAGCGTTGCCATAATCGTAGCCTCCACGGCCTCTGTTCTGAGAATAGGGATTAGTGGTCGCATTGTCGGCCGGTACTCCGTCGATGACGAACATCGCCTGGTTGTCGCCTGTGAGCGACTTACTGCCACGCAACACGATATTGGTGGAACCACCAAAGTTGTTGTTTCGCTTGACGTTCAGACCGGCTACCCTGCCACTAAGGGCGTTAACCATGTTCGCGTCACGCGTGCCTGACATTTCTTCGCCTCCTACTTTTTGCGCGGAGTAAGGCAGTTCGTTTTTGTAGCGGGTAACCCCAAGTGCGGTTACGACCACTTCGTCGAGAACCTTTCCGGATTGGAGTACGACATCTACCACATTGGAAGCGCCTAAAACGACTTCCGACGACTGAAATCCAGTGTAACTGAAAACCAGTGTGTTACTCTCCGATGGTACGTCGATCGAAAACTTTCCATCCAAATCTGTAACGGTACCGGATGAGGTACCTTTGACCAAGACGGTTGCCCCAATTAGAGCCGAGCCGTCATCTCCAGTGACTGTTCCCATAATAGACCGTTGAGCAGCTATTATGGACACCATGCCGAAAGACATGGCTAACGCTAATAACAGTTTTTTCATACAAATAAATTTTAGTTATAAATAGAAATAATCCCCCTTCCACCACCATTAATTGGAAGCAAGGAAGAGGTAGTAAGAGTCAACTATTACCACTATAAATTTTCATGAGAGGTGTGTAAAAAATTAGGGTTGATAATATTTCCTTTATTGCACAGAAAAATGCAACAAGGTTAAACTATGGTAAGAATAGGCGATGATAAGAAGCTTGCAGTTTTCTTTATGGTTTCCGTTTTGAAGGGCAATCATTTTGATACCCAAAAAATTCTTCAATGTAATTCTTCTAAAAAAACGGCAGCTCCAAGTCGAGATCTTTTCAAAGAGTGAACCTGCCAACGTGAATTTCAAACATCTTTTCCATGGGTAAAGGTACATTTTATTCCCAAATTTTCAAGAATTATCAGGGTATCGAATTGGAATCAATCCCCCATTTGATTAACAACATGTTGGCGTCAGGCCCTTGTTTCATTAGGTTGCAGGCGTAGATGTGCAGTTTGCTATCGCCAGCTTTGCCCAGTTGAGTGTAACTGAGAATCGGGCCACAACAAGCCTATATGACATGCTCTGAACGGCAAATGTGGAAAACAGCCAACTGAAAGCTGTTAAAAGACCGGAAGGAGTTTTGAATTCCTATTCATTGGCATAATTGGCATTTGAAGGCATGATTCACCCACTCATTGGTCAAAGCCAACTCTTATCTTTGGCAAATAATAAACCTAAGCCTATCGCACCATGCGAACCCATTATCTGCCAAACAATTTTAGCATGCACAAATTCCTAATTTTACTCCTGCTCTCCATTTTCCATTTCCTCCCGGCCTTTGGCCAAACGCCTCCCGTCTGTGACACCCCGGCCAATGGCGCCAAATGGCGCTGCCTCGGACCTTTAAGCACGCCGGAGTTGGGCCCCGGCGCCCGCCCGGCACACACGGGCACCGGCGCACAGATACTGCTAAAATTCGCGGCCCCGAACGAACCGAATCCGCAGACTATGTACGCGTGCACGCCCACCGGCGGCCTCTTTCGCAGCCGCAATGTGCTCGATTCAATTCCCGTCTGGGAGAACCTCACAGACAGCACCCGCCTTCCCGTCCTCGGCGTGCAGGACGTGGAATTTATGCCCGGCGACCCGGACGTCATCTTCATCGGCACGGGCATCCGTTACCCGCTCGACCTTCGCCGTTCGTATGGCATCGGCATGCTAAAATCCACAGATGGCGGCCACACATGGAACCGAACTGGCCTCACTTTCAATCCACCTGGCGGCGTCACCGAAGTGTGTCATAAGATTTTGGTTAACCCCGATAACACGGACATCATTCATGCCCTTTGCGGCCCGCGGTATTATAAATCCGTGGATGGGGGTAAAACATTTAAACTCAAAAAACTACACTACTACCGCTGCCCGGCTGGATGGCCGCCCGCTTTTCGGGATTTGGCTTTAAAGCCCGGCGACCCCCGCGTGTTGTACCTCACTTCCGACGGCAACCAGTTCTACACCTCCTCCGATGAGGGCGAAACATGGGAGGAACGGAATGTGATGGACCTCGGCGCGAAATCGGAGGTGTACCGCATGGACATTGCCTTGTCGCAACGCACTCCGGGCCTCATTTACTTAGGTTGCAAATTGGAGAAAAAAGAGGTCATCCTGCGCTCTCAGGATGGCGGCGGCACATGGGAAACGGTTTTTGACCAATACCTCAACACAAGCTATGAAAAGCATGCATTTGAAATCTCACCCAACAGCGACTCGGTGCTCTACCTCGGCGGGCTGCATATTTACCAAGTGAATATTTCCAATGAAAAATCCACACGGAAAGTCATTGGCGGCAGCCAGCTCCACCTCGACCACCGCGACCTCGCTGTAGCCACTGACGGCCACGGCGGCGACATCCTGTACTCCGCCAACGACGGCGGCCTCTACCGCGGCACATTCGACGGCAAAGGCTGGAACTGGACGGACATCTCCGGCCACGGCATGAACAATATGCAGCTCTATGGCATCGGCGTGGCAGAGGATTTTTCCATCATCCCAGGCGGAACGCAAGACCTCGGAATCGTGCTCATTTACCCAGACAGCACCGCCGTGAAACCCAATATCGGCGGCGATGGCACCGACTGCGTGGTGGACCCCTACGACTCCGATTACATCTACGGCATATCGTGGGGAATCGGCCCGCCGCAAATGCGACGCTCCATCAATGCCGGCATCAAGTGGTCCAGCTCGTATCAACGGGGCCTCGACCCTCACGGCGACCCCTATTTTTACCAAATCGCCACCCACGAAAACGGGTACGTCTATGCGGGCACGCAGAATGTGTTCAGGTTGCCGCACATAGGCAAGGCCTGGGAGCAGTTGGGCGACCTGAACCTGCCCAATACTTTACCATGGAAAGTGACGGCCCTCGCCATAGCCCCTTCCGATGCCAACTTCATTTACGCCATCGGCGACGTACTTTACAAAACGGAAAATGCCAACGCCCCTTCCGGTGAGGTGTTGTGGCAAAAATTGGACGGGAACATGGGCGATGCCGCGGACTTAGATATTGCCGGAGGGAAATACGCCGTCGTCGAAGTGGATGCCGGCGACCCTCGAAAAGTGTGGGTAGGCTTCAATAATTACGACTCGGATTACAAAGTCCTGTTTTCGGCAGACGGTGGCACCACCTGGTCGAATGTGAGCGCCGGGCTTCCGTCCTTCCCCGTCAATGCATTGGCATTTCAGGCCGGTACGGACGATGCCCTGTACGCCGGCACCGACGTGGGCGTTTATTACAACCCCCGCGCCTCCGATCCCAACTCCGAATGGCGGTGTTTCAACACCGGTCTGCCGGTTTGCCTCGTCACCGATTTAGAGATGAATTACTGCCACAACACCATCGTGGCTGGCACCTTTGGCCGGGGGGTATGGGCCTCGCCAATGGCTGCTCCCTCCGAATTTGAGACCATCGAGATAAGAGACGACACCATCTGGAATTTCAAACTCCTGCGCTCCGATGTGGTGGTTACCAAAGGACATACGCTGACACTGAAAGGTGAAATCCGCGTAGCCACGGACCATAAAATAGTGGTGGAGAAAAACGCTACGCTCCTCCTCGACGGGGCGCAGGTAAGACCGCTTTGCGGCGAATCCTGGCAGGGCATTGAAACGCGGGCAGCACCCGGCGGGCTGTGGGGCTGGCTTTTCGGAGGACGAGATGGCACTGTAGAATTGAAGAACGGGGCCGCTGTTTTTAATAGCCCCTGAGGAGGTTGAGGGAGTTGAGAAGGTTGAGGGGGTTGAGGGATTTGAGGAGGTTGAGAAGGTTGAAGGTGTTGAGGGTGTTGAGGGTGTTGAGTTCACGCCCTGTTGAACTTTTAAATTTTTTGACTGCGTAACAAAAGTAGGGGAGCACTTTAATTCCTAATCCACTTCAAATACTCCTCTATTGAAATGATGTCGCAGACTTTAAACCATTGTAGCACCAGAGTGAATTAAAAGTTTCCGACCTTCTCAGAGGTCAATCTTTACGCAAGAGGCCAGATTAGTGTGAAACATCAAGCTGCGCCCAAACTTTGTCATGCGCTCATACCTTTTTCACGAGCAATTTCATCA
>CAZPHZ010000118.1:0-9185 GCA_964586035.1 uncultured Saprospiraceae bacterium | reverse complement strand
GCGTAAACAAAAATGAATATACTTTATTTGACGTTAGGCCCGGTCAAATATTTTCCGTCGAGTAATAACATGGAATTATAAAGGCCAGGCCGGGATTAGTAAGTAATACTCAACCTTCCAAACCCTCTCGACCTCCTCAACCATTTTCTCATTCCACCGAATACGAGCACCCCGATTTTTTACCTTTGGTAAACATGTTGAACAGCGGAATGTCCACCGAGGCCATGACCCCGAAGCGCCAGCCGTTCGTCTCATCGAACTCGTACCCTGTATCGGTAACTTTGCGCAGACTGGGTCCCCGCTGGGTGAACAGCCCTACCGAGCCGGGGAATTTGGGCAAACCGTAAATAAAAGCAGCCCCCGGTGCGAACAGGTTGCTAAAATTCAGCGATGGCAGGTCATTTACGGCGTCGTTGTTGGTAAACCGAAAAGCGGTGAACGCTCCAATATCTACCACGCTCAGGTAAAATGTGTACGATCCGGGGCTATGCCCGGCATCACTTTTACCACCCCAACTGAAAGCCACGCCGATGGGCGCTCCCATGCCGGCATTGAGACCGCTTTTATCTTTACCTTCGAGCTTGCTGAGCGTTTCTACACCGGCGTTTAACCCAACGTAAGAGCCGATGGATAGATTGAACGGGTAGTGTTTTTTGATATAAGAACTACCGCGTGGTAGCGCAAAAGTTTCCATGACTGCAGCTACCTCATCAGAGTTTTGGCTTTCGCTGATGGCCGCCATGAATGCCCCGTACCGCAACAGGGGGCAGCTGAAATCTTTTTCCGGTAATATCAACTCGTTGACCAAAAGTCCGGCATGAACGATGGCGTTGGAATAGTGCTTGCGCCGCACATCGAGGGTGATAGAAGAAATGCGGCCCAGCACGAAGGTCACTTCCTCCATTTTATCTTGAAAAACCTGGTCCCCCGGGTCCACAACTGAGACGAATTTACCTGTCGTACCGATCAAATCGAGCGCCACCTGTATGTAGTCGAAATACTGGTAGTAAAGAAGCGAGTCGTTTTTCTGGTACTCGCCGGTTTCGATTTGCTGTGTCACCTTGTGCAAGTCTTCGCCCAATTCGACGAAAGCATTGAGGGTCGTCAGAAATTCATCTGCATTTTGCGAGTTGAATGTATCAGCTATTTTTTGGGTGCCAAAAACAGTGTTTTTGGCTTTCTCATAAACGAGGCCGAGATAAAAATCGAGCACCAGCCTGTCTTTTAGCATGCTTCTGAACTGCACCGGCGCTATCCAAACGCGATCGTCGAATCCGTCGCCTTTCACCGATTCGGAGATGAGGTACAGCAGCCGCAGTGCCGATTTCACTTTGTTGATAGCCTCCGGTCCAGCATCCGGATTCATGGTTTGAAAGGCTGCGTCTCTCCCAAGATAGGCGATGATTTCCTTCATCGAAGCCTTCCCCACCATCATTTCAGTTGTTTTGAAAAGAGCGGCTATATAATAAGCCGGCACACTGTCTTTCAATACCTGTAATTTAGGATTGGTGAGCAAATCTTCGAGGCCATTGTGCAGGTGTTTCAGATCTGAAATAAACGCCTCCCTCATGCTGTCGATGTATGCATTGAAATTGTAGATCTGATCGCCGATGCCCATCAATATCATGCGGGTGGCAGGGAAGAGGACTTCGAGTTCTTCGTTTCCGGCAAGTGCTTCGCGAAAGTTTTCGAAAAAAGCCACCGTCAACTCTTCTTTGGTCCGTTTCACCAAAAACTTGGCGACGCCGTCGGCCAGTACTGCCACGCTGATGCCCGGAGATGCTGCACCGAGGGCGCCCATCTCAGATTTGCCGCCAATCGCTGATTCAGCGGCCATCGCCAATGCCGTCTCACTCGCTACGTCATTCACGCCCACGGGAAGTTTGTATTTTTCGAAAAATGGATTATCCCGGTAAGCCGAAATGATATTGTTGGCAGTGGGTGTATGAGTGGGGCCCCAAATGGTGTCGTAATGCCTGTATAAAATATCGAGAAACCGGCCGAGGTCAAGCACGGTGGTATCTGTGGCATCCGAGCGCGTCAGTGGTTTAAAGCTGTTGTCGTGTTGCCGGTAAATTTCGGCCAGTTCGAAAGCATCCTGAAAGGCGCTTTGCGCAAAAATTTGAAGGCCAAAAAAAAGAGAAAAAACGAGAGTCAGTATTTTTTTCATAATGATGTTGGTTTTGGGCTATGGGACTTTGTTACGGTTTTTTCACCCCTTCGGTACGGGACTTCCTTCGGTTGTTGTTCATCCCGACCTTCGGTACGGGACTTCCTTCGGTCGTTGTTCATCCCGACCTTCGGTGCGGGACTTCCTTCGGTCATTCATCATTCTTCATTCTTCATTGTTCATTGTTCATTGTTCATTGTTCATTGTTTTATCCACTGCTGCCACTGGGTTGATGATTCCGCATCCGTAGAGGTTGCTCTGGCATTTTATGGCATTGGGGAAATTGAAAGAGGCGGTTTCACGCAAAAGGGCCGCCACTTCGGCAGGTGTCTTTTCCAATTCCCGTTCTTTCAAAGCCTGGAGCAACAGAGCCATGGCTCCACTGGCGAAAGCTGCGGCTGCGCTCGTCCGGCTGAACCCGGCGAAACTGCCTCCGCCTTGTTCCGTCGTGAGCAGATTATTCCCCGGAGCTACAAAATCGATACAGCTGTTCATGCCAGACTCGGGATGAAGGGTCATGTCTTCTTTTAGGGCACCAATGGCGAGAACATTTGAAAATCCTGCAGGATAGCGTGTAATCATTTCGTGGCGGCGCGAAAAGTCGTTGCCCACTGCGGCTACCACCATCCTGCCTTTTTCTTCGGCGTGGTCAATGGCAGTTTTCAAGGCCTGGAAATCTGCCACGGGTTCATTTTCTTCGAAAATCTCCAAACTGATGGAAATGATGTGTACCGTGGGCCGCACGGTGAGGAGCCATTCGATGCCTTCTGCCACTGATTTGGCGGTGATGGCCACCTTGCCGTAGGCGATAGTGGATTCCGGCGCCACACCGAAAACGACAGCTCCGGCGGCGGCGGCAAGCCCTCCGCAATAAGTTCCGTGGTGGTGGGGAACGAGTTTATCAGAAAATACTTTTTGGGATTTGGGGAAAATGTGAAGGTCGGTATGGTCGGGTATATCGCTGGCATCGAGCACACCAATCCGAATGTGATCACCGGTGATGTGCCGTTGCTGCCATAGTTTTTGGAGTATCTGTAATTTGACGACTCCCCAATTTAACCGGGCATCTGTTGGTTGAAGTTGGCTAAAGTCCATGATTTTGTTTTTCAGGTGATGTGAGAAGGGTTCCTTCGTAAATGTGGTTTTCAGGTATCAGATTCAGTTTTCGCCCTGATTATGTGCCTCTAAAATAGTAGAATTATTGGAAATGGGTAATCTTGAAAATAAAAATCCCGGACATCAGGGATGCCCGGGGAAAGAGAGTGTGTAGATTCTTTTCTTCCGATGAACCGGCAAAACTGATTGGCAGTTACTTCTGCATGCGGTACTCGATGTAGTTGCCGGGAGGCGCCAGCCGAATGGCTATTTTGTAATATCCGGGTGTTAGCCAGATTCCATCAGGCGCTGAAGGGGTGCCGCAGACACCCTGACACGCCTGGGAGGAATAATGCCGTATTCCCTTGATTGTACCCACCGACTCCACGAGCGCAAACTTATATTGCTCGCCGAGGTTTTCGAACCGGAAGTAATCGTCTGTGGTACTGCCCTTTTGAATATCGCCAACTTCCACCTGATTCACGAGTAATTGGTTGATGTTCTCGCCCGTCTGGTTGACGAATTTGACGTTTACGGCGTCGGCAGGCGGCAGTGGCTCCTTTTGACAGCCGAAGCTCAATATGAGAGGTGTAAACAAAATTAACAGGAGAATCTTCTTCATAAAAATCTGAAATTTTTTAATGCTGCAAGATATGGGGCATAGCAACTGCCGGGTTGTCTTGGTCTCGACAAAGCCATGGGTTCATCTTTCACAATCGAGTGAAATCGTGCGATGATACAAGTGTTTGTCTGTATCGCATTACTGAAAGAGCGGCATTGCCTGCGCTTTTCAAATTCAGATGGTATCCTTATTGGGCTGAAAATCAGAGAACACGTATTACTTTCTTACCTTTCCTTCAAAATCTACCAACAATGAAACTGCCCTCCCCCACGTTCATCATCCGGTCCTTTGCGGAAGTTTTGAACCGGTTCCCTTTTGTTATGCTTGCTGCTGCAACGGGTGTTTTTGCAGCCGTATCCGTCATTCATGGCGTTGATGATGACCTCCAGGATATTTACATTAAAATAATCCTCACGGCTATGCTCGGCCTACCCCTGTTTCTCTCCGCTGGCATTGCTGTGGAAAAGTGGCAGCTCAACCGCATTTGGCGTTGGGTGCTACCTTTGGTGGTGGCCATTCAATTGGCCGGGTTTTACATGACGATGGGGGAGGAGGGAATCTTCGACGACGAAGCGGTCATATTTCGTTTCATGGGCCTCAATCTAGTGGCACATCTCATGGTGGCGTTTTTGCCCTATCTCGACGACACCCCTGTGGCTGATTTTTGGGAGTACAATAAACGGCTGTTCATCAATTTTGTGGAGGGCGCTTTTTTCAGTCTCGTGATTTACGCGGGGTTGAGCGTGGCCATCCTTGCCATTGACAATCTTTTCAACGCCAATATCAATGACGAGATCTACGGACAGCTGTTCGTATTCATCGCCGGTATTTTCAACACCAGCTTTTTTCTCGCCAATTTCCCGAAAGAATTTCAGGACCTTGAAGATGGCAAAAGCAGCTACATAGGGGCTATAAAAAACCTCACGAAGTTCATCCTCATCCCCATAGTGGTTATTTATTTTCTGATATTATACGCCTACTCGGCGAAAATATTGGTGACCTGGGACCTCCCGAAAGGATGGGTGTCCTCGTTGGTGCTGGGGTTTTCGGTGGCTGGCGGATTCACCTATTTGCTGAATTATCTAATGCCCAAAACCGACGACAGCGTGGTGTTGAGCTCCTACCGCCGGTGGTTCTTTTTCGTGCTGCTTCCAATGGTCGTGCTGTTGTTCGTGGGCATCGGCCGCCGTATGAGCGATTACGGCGTCACGGAGGAACGCTTTTTCGTGGCCGCCGGAGGCGCATGGCTTTTACTGGTCAGCTTGTATTTTATTTTTTCAAAAAAAGATAATATCAAGTTCATTCCCATCAGTCTGGCCGTGTTTGCCCTGCTCTCCATATTGGGGCCGGTCAACGCTTTTAGAATTTCTGGCAACAGCCAAATGAACCGCCTTACCTCCCTCCTCGAAAAAAACGGCATGCTCGCGGATGGGACCATCATGGCGGCAAAAGACAGATTAAACGATGACGATGCGAGCGATATTCGTTCTGCCTTTAAGTTTATGCGGAGCAGAGGGCATTTCCGGCAGCTGAAGCCCCTGCTGGCCAACCCGCCTGAATCGCAGCGACCCAGCCTGGCCGAAATAAACAGTATGCTCAGCGATCTGGGACTTTCATCCACGAAACGCAAAACCGGATTTTGCAACTATCATTTTCGCGGAATGGAAAATATTGATATTGCAGGTTTCAACAAGTTTTGGAAAATAAATTTGCATAAAGGCGGGCGCAACAAAGGCAATTTTTCTGGGTGGCGTATCACAACGGATAGAACCGGAGTGGAGTTTGTGGAGAAAGGGGAATCTATTGAGTATTTTGACTTGCAAAATTTTATCGGGAATCTGCAAAAAAAATACAGTTGTGTTCCAGAGGGAAAAATAGATGCATCCGATGCGATATTTGAGGCAAAGGGAGAGACACTTCGCATGAGAATCGTTTTTGAAAGTATAGGCCTTGAGCAAAAGGAAAATCTGGAATTGCGAAACCTGAGTGGGCTGGTATTTTTAAAGGAGCAATAGTTTTCCCTTCCATTGTGGGAACAACGGGGCAGGCAAGTATCAGTGCGCAGCTAAATCAGCAATATCCGATGTCGCTGTAACCATCCCAGAATAATTCACGGGGTTGTGCATTTTCCTCATTGCGGGACTTGGCGGACTGGCGCTTTCCTTCTTTTGCGCTGGCAGTTTTTTGCGGAGCCTTTGTCTTTCCCGGTGGCTCCTTCTTTGCCGGGTTTTTGAACTTCTTCATGGGTAGAAAAATTTGGTTCCTTGGCATTTCAGTGAATGGGGAGGCAGTATCAAGGAATTGCCTTCGTATTATTTACAAAAGTCAACGGGTTTTTTAAGGGATATGTTCGTCCGGTTTCGGGATATTTTTCAGTTTTTTACAACCAAATTTCCCGCCAGATAAAACCCGCACATCAAAACGCTGATTTTATGAATATCGCCCTCATCGCCCACGACGGTAAAAAGGCCGAAATGGTGGCCTTTGTTTTGCAAAATAAATCGCTGCTCGAAAAGGCCAAACTCGTGGCCACGGGTACTACCGGCATGCACATTCAACAGGCCGGCATAGCAGTGGAGCGCCTGATGTCCGGTCCAAAAGGCGGCGATGCGCAGATAGGTGCTCTCGTTGCTACCGGCCAATTGGACCTCGTGGTATTTTTCCGCGATCCGCTCGACAAACACCCTCATGAGCCTGACGTCCAAATGCTCTTGCGGCTATGCGATGTCCACAACATTCCGCTGGCCACCAATCCGGCTTCCGCCAAAATGATGCTCATCGGTTTTATTCAGGCACACAACTCAGAATGACTCGAATCTAGCTTCCTCAACGCGAGGAGCATGGTGCGGCCACCGGCTTCGGCAGTAGCCTCCGGCGGCCAATGGTGTGCTGTGGTTAACAACCACCTCGCCGCATCTTCCACGGCAATGGACGAGTAATACCGGTCGCGGGAGTGGTGCACAAATTTCATCAGCATGAAAGCGTCGAACCAACGGTAAAACCGTTTCGTGAAGGCTTCACGGGATGCCGTGTGCTGGAGTATTTCCTTCCTTTTTTTTTCAAAATTATTTTCTTCTAAGAAAGTTCGAATGCTCTCCGGCAGCACAATCTGTGAAGGTCCTTCATAAATGTCAGAGTGCAAAAAAATACGCAAGTCCTCGAAGATGTGGGGATTGTAAGTCTGGTAGACGCCACTTGATTTCAGCAATTCTCCCACCGCCTTGCCTGTCCCGAATGGCACCCGTTGCGATGGCCGGGGCGAAGGGATGACCTTGGTGTCAGTGATTTCAGAAAAATGGCCGAGGGGGATGAATTTATGCAAAAAATAAAAATCCTCGCCAGCCTTCCGCCGGTTCATGCCGCCCTGTTTTTGGTAGGCAGCGGCGCGAACGGCCATGCTGGAGCCTATGGTTTGCCATGCATGAGGCACGCCGGCCCACCGCTGGGCATGCACATAATACCGCAGGTGCAACTCGTATTTTACGATGGCCTCGTACACAGGTGGTTCGAAGTCGATTCCTTCCAGCGGGTGCTCGAAATGAATGCCGCTGGCCTGCGCCTTCGGGTGCTCCGCAAAATGTCGCTCGATGGCCTGAAAGTAGTTTTTTTCGCACCGGCTGTCGGCGTCGAAGCAGGCGATGATGCCATTTGTACTGCCCGCTTTCTCAAAGCGAAAGCACGCCTCGTCCATTCCAATTTTGCGAGCGAGACCCACCCCGGCATGCTTTTTCGGCAAGCCGCTTTTGTATAAAATGTGAAAGCGCAGACGCGGCAAGTTATTAGACCGTGCCCACCGGCTGGCCTGCTCATAAGTCTCTTCGTTTTTGGTAATTACCTTTGCCGGGTCACCCTCCCCGTCGTTGATGAGCACGATGACTTCTACATCGCAATTCGGTCGTTCACACCGGTGCAAAGACATTAGGCTCAGCAACAAAAAATCTTCGTCGTGGCAGGGAATGACCACCACGATGCCCAACAAGGACGAGGGTTTGCCATTGATAAGCGGCGGAAAAAGTGTTCGTTCCTGAAGGTAGGGTGTCATTTTTATCGGGTGCAATTCTCACTGATTACACGAATTTGCGTATCTCGCACCAGTGAAATCCTGAACAACTGCAAACATGTATTTTAAAAACAAAACTGTTTGGATAACCGGTGCCTCATCGGGCATTGGCGAATCACTTGCATTGGAATTCGCCCGGCAGGGCGCAAACTTAGTGCTTTCTGCGCGCAATGAGGAAGCTCTGCAAAGAGTGGCGGCCGCTTGCTCCGTCGTGAAAACCATCGTGGAGCCCCTCGACCTCGGCGATCTCGATACCATGCCTGCCATCGTGCAAAAAGTGTTGGCCAAAGCCGGGAGGGTGGACATTCTCGTGAATAACGCCGGGTTATCGCAGCGCTCGCTTGTCAAAGACACTTCGATAGAAGTGGACAAGAAATTGGTGCAGGTAAACCTGCTCGGCACCATTGCCCTTACCAAAGCCATTTTGCCCCATTTTTTGGAAAAAAAATCGGGGCATATCGTCACCATTACCAGCTTGATGGGGAAATTCGGCGCACCGAAGCGTTCATCGTATGCGGCTGCCAAGCATGGCTTGCACGGCTTTTTCGACACCCTGCGCGCAGAGGTCTGGCGCGAAAATGTCAAAGTCACACTCATCTGTCCCGGTTTCATCCGTACAAATATCAGCCGCAATGCCCTCACAGGAGACGGCCGGGCGCAGGGCACCATGGACAATGCCACTGGCAAAGGCATGACACCCGAAGTGCTGGCAAAAAAAATTACGAAAGTCGTTCGGAAGGGCAGGGCAGAAGCCGTTTTCGGTGGGAAAGAAGTGCTCGCTGTTTATTTGAAAAGATTCTTTCCCGGTCTGCTCTCAAAGATCGTCAGAAAGGCAAAGGTGACGTGAACCGTTGCCAATGTGTTGTTATTATAAAACGGCTCTATGTGAAATCGCAAGAGCTGAGTCTGTTTTTAGATTATTTTGCTAAGTCTCTTCTTTTGGCCGTCCATTTTATTTCTTTGGATCGTTCCTTCATGACTACCAACTGCTATCAATGTTTCGTCTCTGGGAGGCTTTTAGAAACCAAGCTTGATAAGCCCCCCCTGAGGAAAAAAGGAATAAACTATACTTCCAACAATGGTTGACTTAGTTCCTCGTGGTAAATGTGGCGGGAAATTCTAAATTGAGCTGCGAATTGAAAACTACCCAAGAAGAGAAATTTCTAGATGCGATTTTCCCCTCTGGCGCGGCGGACAGATGCTGCGGATTCTCGCACTGGCGTGTATAGTGATTTATT
>CAZPHZ010000117.1:0-9212 GCA_964586035.1 uncultured Saprospiraceae bacterium | reverse complement strand
GCAGCAACCGCAGGGGCAATAATTTTCGCCACGGCCATGATGTATTTCCGCATCCTTTTGCTCGCATTTATTTTCAACAAAGAAGTGGCGATGAAACTTCTGATCCCTTTAAACCTTCTTGCGGTATGCTCGCTGGTCGTGGGATGGTATCTGTACCGGCGCAATAGAAAAGCTGAAATTATAACGGCAGCAGGGCAAGAGGAGCATCACAATCCTCTTGAATTTAGAACGGCGTTTTTGTTTGCGTTTCTATTTGTGCTTTTCGCTGTGATTACCCATTTCGTGTTCCAGTATTATGGTAACAGCGGCTTGCAAGCCCTATCTTATTTTGTTGGCGTTACGGACATTGACCCCTACTTGCTGAACCTTTTTCAGGAAAAGCAAACGATAGCTTCCTCTGTGATTGTCATGGCCACCATACAAGCAACCTTGAGCAACAACATTTTGAAAATGATATATGGTGTTGTAATGGGAAGCCCGTCCATGAGGCGCCATTTGGTTCAGGGTTTCTCTGCTATCATCGTGGTAAGCATCCTCTTGCTTATTATTTTAGCAGTATAAATCTGGGGTATTTAAGACTGTAAAAGAAGCGTTTAATGCTTTCCGTTCGTTCCACATCTTACATTGCCAAAGCTAGATAACTATACCGGTTGAGACTGAAATACCAGCTTATTTAGCGAAGAATTGATTTTTCTCGCTACATTAGCGGAGTTCTTAACACTTCAATTTAAATTTCGACCCCTCGATATCCACATTGAACATTTCCAAATCATCAATTCACGGCTATTTCTTAAACCATTCCATTTCGCCATAAAAGAGCCGGAAATCAGGATACTATTATTTCACTTATAAAAAAAGCTTAGTATGAAACAACTCACTACATTACTAATGCTGTGCACCTTGATGTGCCTTGCTTTTACAGAAAGCATGGCCCAATTCTCGGTAAACGGTACGGTAAAGGATGATGCTGGCACACCATTGATTGGTGTCAGCGTGTTAGTTCAGGGAACTAGCACAGGTACTGTTTCCGATATTGACGGAAACTTCAGTCTTCGAATAGGTGGAGACAACGCTGTCCTTCAGTTTTCTTACACTGGATTCCGCAGCGAAACGGTGGAAGTTTCCTCTGGAAACAACACTATTTCCCTAGTGATGACGGAAGACATCAGCAATTTAGAAGAAGTTGTCGTCACAGGTTTGGCAACCACTGTCAAGCGGGCCAACCTTGCCAATTCAGTGGCTCGGATCGACGCCAAAGATTTGACGGGAATAGCCTCTCAAACCACCGTGGATGCTGCTTTATATGGCAAATTCGCTGGTGCTGAGATTCGTGCCAACTCCGGAGCACCAGGAGGGGGGATTTCATTCAAGTTGAGAGGTACCACCTCTATCAATGGTTCTTCCCAACCGCTCATCATCCTCGATGGAGTGTACATTGACAACTCCTCCATCCCCGCGGGATTGAACGTGGTGTCGGAGGCAGCCGAAGGTGGCAGTACCTCCAACCAGGACAACCCCTCCAACCGTTTGGCTGACATTGACCCCAATGACATCGAGTCGGTGGAGATTCTCAAAGGAGCATCTGCCGCTGCAATTTATGGTTCCCGTGCGTCAGGTGGTGTGGTCATCATCACCACCAAAAGAGGTGAAGCGGGTAAAACAAGAGTAAGCCTCTCCCAATCCATTGGCCAGACTTCCATGCTCAATCCACTGGGTGTAAGGCAATGGACTGAAGAGAGAGTATTGAACTCGGGCTATGCCGATGATATCGACGCATACAAGGCTGCAGTGGCCAACGGCACCATTCATGATTATGAAGACTTGATGTTTGGCAACAAAGGCATGTTGTACAATACGCGCCTCAGCGTCAGCGGTGGCACGGACAAAACCAAATTTTATGTAGGTGGCACCTACAAAAATGAGGAAGGCATCGTGAAAAACACCGGGTACGACAAGGCAGCTGCACGGGTGAATGTGGACCACCAGATTTCTAAGAATTTCGATGTAGCCCTTTCTACCAACTACATCTATTCATCCGCTGACCGCGGATTTTTCAACAATGACAACTCCGGCACCACAATGGGTATTGCTTTTACATCGACACCTTCATGGGCCCAGTTGTTACCCAATGAAGCGGGAATTTACCCATCGAATCCTTACGCGCCCTCTAATTTCCTTGAAACCGGGGCACTTGTGACGAACAACGAAACGATAAATCGTTTCATCGGTGGAGGTACCTTTACTGGCAAAATTATTACCCGGGAAAATTCTTCTTTGAAGTTCGTTTTTCGGGGTGGTATTGATTTTTACAACCTGAATACCACGGCAATTTTCCCGAATACTGTACAGTTTCAACGGGATGGAGCCGGGCTGAACGGGGTATCGGTGCAGGGATTTACCAAAAATTTCAACACCAACTACGATGCTTTTTTGGTGCATAGTTACATCACCGGTAGTGGCATCAATTTCCGGACTTCTCTTGGATACACTCAACAGGATTTCGACCAAAATACCATTCTAGGCCAAGCCGACCATATGATTGGGGTACAGACCAATTTGGACCAGTCTGGCTCACGTAATATCACCCAAACCCGTCTAATTCAACAAGATAAAGGCTGGTTTGCTCAGGAAGAGTTCAACTACAATGATCAGATTATTGCTACCGTTGGTGTACGGGCAGACAAGTCATCCAACAATGGGGACGTGAACAAGCTGTATTATTATCCGAAGGCCAACATCGCCATCAACCTCAGCAATTTCGACTTCTGGAGCGGCGATAGCCCCGTTTCTCTTTTCAAGTTGAGAGCTGCCTATGGAGAATCAGGAAACTTTGCCCGCTTTGGCGCCAAGTCCACAATTATGAATTCAACCATTGTGGATGGCATTGCCGGTGTACAAGTTCCCGCTCTTTTGGGGAACAAAGAAGTTGGACCGGAGCGGCAGAAAGAATTTGAAGTGGGATTCGACGCGGAAGTAAGCAATGCAGTGGCTGTTGATTTCAGTTATTATATCAAAACGGTTGAAGACCTGCTGTTGAACGCCGACTTACCGTCTTCATCTGGATTTGTCAACCGGGTTACGAATGCAGCTTCACTCGAAAACAAAGGTTTTGAAGTAGGTCTCAATCTCAATATCTTCAAAAGCAGCGATTTCCAATGGGGAGCTCGGTTTGGCTTCTGGAAAAACACAGCTGAGGTTACTGAATTGCTGGTACCCTCTTACACCACGGGTGGTTTTGCCGATTTCCTTGGCAACTTCCGCGTGAAGCAAGGTCATAGCCCTACGGAAATCATCGGCGTGGGTGACAATCCTGACGAAGATGGTCTCGTAATATATGGCGATGCTGAACCGGATTTCCAGATGTCTTGGACGAACTCTATCTCTTGGAAAAACTTCGACTTTACCATGCTCTGGCATTGGAAACAGGGTGGTGAAAATATCAACCTATCTGCCTTGTTGTTTGACCTGAACGAGACAACTTACGACTTCGATGATACAGGACTGGATCCTGATGGTGTATTGACCAACGGTCCTTACCGCTTGAGTCAGTTGGGGGTCAACACCGCTCCGTATATCGAAGATGCAGGCTACATTCGTCTGAGGGAAGTAGGTCTTTATTACAGCTTGCCCGGTGATTTGGTGCCAGGTGTGGAAAATATTCGCATTGGATTTTCCGGCAACAACCTCATCAATATTTTTGATTACAGAAGCTACGATCCTGAGGTCTCCAACTTTGGCGCCAATGGCTTGTCCACAGGCGTGGAGGTGAACCCTTTCCCTTCAGCAAAGCGGTTTGATTTCCACCTCAATGTCACGTTTTAATTCAACCAATTTAAAAGAAAATTATCATGAGATATCTTAAATATTTATTCATCAGTACTGTCATCCTTGCTTTGGCGAGTTGCAATATTGATGACAACCCGAATCCCAACGGTTCCAGTATCGAGGGGTTCAATCAAAATGCCTCCAACAGTGAGTTGCAAACTCTTGTAACCGGCATAGAGTCATTGCTTCGCAATGATTTCAGTTTCTATTATGATGTCACTTCTATCATTGGGAGGGAGTACTACTTCTTCACGGGCTCCGACCCCCGGTATACTGGAGAGGTGTTGGGCAAAGGGGAATCTACTCTCGACAACAATGGCTTTTACGGAATCCGTCCCTATTTCGGGCGCTATAAAACCGTGAAGAACGCCAACGTGCTCATCGATGCGGTGAGTAACTCGACGCTCATTACATCTGAGGAAGCCAATGGTTATCTCGGTTATGCCAAAACAATGCAGGCTTATGAATTGCACCTCGCTTTGATGCTGCAGTATCAAAATGGTATCCGTCTCGATGTGGCCGACCCCGATAATCTGGGTCCTTTCGTTACGTATGAAGAGGGATTGGCTGGTATTCTCAGCTTGCTGGAAGATGCAAAAACGAATTTGCAAGCTGCAGGGGCCGGTTTTCCCTTCAGCCTTTCTTCAGCCATGGCTGGCTTCGACACACCTGCCTCTTTCCTGAAATTCAACAGAGGTCTGGCTGCCAGAATTGCCCTGTATCAGGGAAACAAAGCGGAGGTGAAAAAATTCATCACGGATTCATTTATGGATATGGCCGGCGACTTCAACAAAGGCCCTGCTCGTTTCTACTCTACCGCAGGGGGTGATTTCGCTAACAACCTTTACCGTGTGCCCAACCAGGCCGATGCGATCATCGTTCATCCTTCGTTTATCGATGACATGACCCCAGGCGACGACAGGGCCAGCAAAGTGGCTTTAAGAGACGCACCGCTTTCTCTCGATGGTCTCTCTGGAGACTACGATGTGTGGGTGTTCAAGTCACTCGATGATTTTATACCGATGATGCGCAACGAAGAGCTGATTCTGATTGCTGCCGAAGCCAATGTTGGCAGCGACAATGCTGCAGCTGTGGATGCCATTAACGTCATTCGCACAACACATGGCCTCGATGCTTATAGTGGTGGCACCAGCGATTCGGAGTTGATGGATGAAATCATGTACCAACGGAGGTATTCCCTCTTTGGCGAAGGACACCGGTGGGTGGACATGCGCCGGTGGGGCCGCCTGGACGAATTACCTATCGATAGGGTAGGTGACACTGTTTGGGAACAAATGCCACGTCCGTTTTCTGAAGGAAACTGATTTTTCATTACCTATTTAAAAAAGAGGGCAGGCTTTCGGGCCTGCCCTCTTTTTTTTTGGGCTGGCCCCAGGATTATGCACCCTGCTCAGTGTGGAGCGGAAATGGTTTTAAAATTGCGGACTTTGATACTCCGGAACCTGAAAGCTAAAATTACAGTTGCTATTCATGTTGAATCCTTTCAGGATTATTAACCATGCGGAATAGTTACAAATTAAAAGAATAATTGGATATAAATTTGCAAGTGTTTTTGACTTAAAAGCAAAGTGTTAAAGCTCCTGTTTGGCAACTCTGGTGTTTTTCATACCTTGCGAAGCAAAACAAGGCACTGGCATTTTATCATCCTGTGAATCGTGTAATCCATGAACCGTATTACAACTCTTCTTTTTTTGTTTTCTTTATTTCAATTTCCCGCATGGGGCCAGTTTCAATTTACGCTGCCGGGGCACACCGGTAATAAAACAGGGCCAGCCACCATCGTGAGCGGTACCCCGGGTATGGGCGATCCGCATGTGCCGGTTTGTGCATTCGATGAATTGAATCAGCAGCGGAGCGAACAAGACCCCGTGTTTGCACAGGAATGGCAGCAATTCCTCGATGCCATTCCGGCGATGTCGGAAGGAACCGGTGGAGAAAAGTCGGTTCTGGAACCATTACTTTCTATATCGGTTGTGGTGCACGTCATCCATAGCGGAGAACCTGTGGGTACGGGCGAGAATATCTCCGATGAACAGATTGAAGCCCAGATCGCCATCTTGAACGAAGACTATACGGCGCTAAACCCCCAGTTTTACAACACGCCCGCTCAATGGATGGGCATTGCGGGTACGCCCAACATAGAGTTTTGCCTGGCCTCAGTGGATCCTGCCGGGAACCCCGCCAATGGAATTACCCGCCACAACATGCAGGTGACGGGTAGCTCCTGGAGCAACAACAACATAAACTCTGTCATAAAACCAGCGACGAATTGGGACCCTACGCGCTATTTCAATATTTACGTATTGCCGATACCCGGAACTTCCGCAGCCGGGGGGGTCGTAGGGTTTAGCAATTATCCGACAACTTCGCAAATAGGAACAGCTCAGGATGGTGTGGTCATCGATTACCGCTGGTTTGGGGCACCGGGTTTCGGGGTGTCGGGTTGGCGGCCGCTGAGCCACGAGACCGGGCACTATTTCGGCCTGCCGCACCCGTTCAAGGGCAATTCATGCTCCTCGGACGATGGCATCGCCGACACGCCGGATATTGACAAGCCCACGAGGGAATACGCCACCCTGGATTGCACCAATGAATACCCAACAGGGCCGGTTTCTTGCGGCAACGAGCATCTTTATGTGAACTACATGGATTACGTGACGGAGAATTGCTATACCTCGTTTACCGAAGGACAGGTCAATGTAATGCGGGCTGTGCTCGACGGAACCTCCTCCGGGTTCGGCTATGGGAGCCGTCACCAGCTCATTGTCAATGCGCCTAATCAATGCAACCTTGCTGCCAACGATGCCGGCATCACGAGGTTGTTGGCACCTGCCGCTACCACCTGCACGCCCGACAGCCTTGCTGCCATTGTTACGCTGCGCAATTTTGGAGTGGATGACTTGACTTCTGCGCTTTTTATTTCACAGATAGACACTTTTCCACCGGACACTTTCCCATGGACGGGGAGTTTATTTCCAGGGGGGAATCTCGACGTGGAGCTACCCTCTTACCTTGCCCCTGAAGGCAGTTACGACATGGCCATTCACACGGCCATGCCCAACGGTGTGGCCGATGAGCGGCCGGCCAACGATACCATCGCTGCCAGTCTCTTTACGTTTGTGGCGATTCCACCACCTCTTTTCGAGGATTTTGAAAATGAAACGGCTTTTCCGACCGCCGAAGGTTTATTCGGTTTCAATGTGACGGGTGATGATTTCGAATGGCAGCTCGTCGATTCCGTGCCGGCGTATGGAATCGGCAGCAGTTCGGCGGTATTCGACAACTTCGCCGGCACTCCGCTCAACAACCCGCTGGGTACCATCGATGCCCTCATCACCCGGCACTACGACCTCACAGAATATCAAAATACAGCGTTCTATTTCGACCTGGCTTATGCACAATTTAGTGCTGCACTATCCGATACCCTATTAGTGATGGTCGCCACCGATTGCTCCCAGATTTTCAGTCAGGTGGTTTTCGCCGAAGGCGGAGAAACCCTTGCCACGGCTCCTGCCACACAGGACCCCTTTATTCCCGATGCTTCGCAATGGAAAACTGTATCAATTGACCTGAGTAATTTGGACGGAACGGCCGACGTCACACTCGCCTTCATCAATCTGTCAGGTTGGGGAAATCGGCTTTACATCGACAACGTTCGACTGGGGCAAGCGTGCAGCACTTTGACCAGCCAGATTCAAACCACATCATCCGGCTGCGCCATATGTGATGGTTCAGCGGTGGTGACCCCGGCTGGCGGTAATGGCGGTTTTTCGTACGAATGGCAATTCCCGGCCCCCGGCACCGGGCAGTCTGCGGGCGATTCTGCGTCACTGATATGCCCCGGAATGGTGGCGGTCACCGTGACTGATGCTTTCGGCTGCACAGCAAATGTGACCGGCAGTATTTCCACTGCTTCGAGCCCTGGTGGTTCGGTGGATAAAACCAACGAAACAGGCTATGGCGCCAACGATGGTACTGCTACCGTGGCGCCATCAGGCGGCATGGCGCCATACGATATACTGTGGAGCACAGGAGCTGATTCGGAGAGCATTTCCGGCCTCGCGCCTGGCGATTACTGGGTGCAGGTGTCGGATGCTCAGGACTGCGATACGACGATTAATTTCACCATTCTGCCGTTCGATTGCGGCAATATTTCTGCCGGTCTTTCAATTATTGGCGTAAAGTGCTATGGCGGAAACGACGGTGCCATAACGGCAATACCGGCTGGAGGAACTCAACCATACAGCTATTTGTGGAGCCATGGCCCGAGTACGCAACAGGTGACCGGATTGGTGGCGGGCACATATACTGTGACTGTGACCAGCGCCGATGGCTGCCCGGTCGAGGTAAGTGGGACAGTTACCCAACCCACCGAATTGGTGGCGACAGCCACCGCAACCAATGAAACAGCAAACAATGCCATGGACGGTACGGTGGCAGCCACTGGAAGCGGTGGCACGCCTATATACTTTTTCCTTTGGAGCAATGGAATGGCTTTTCCCGAACAGTTCAATCTCGCTCCCGGCACTTACACCGTCACGTTGACGGATGCCGCAGGATGTACCGCCACGGCTTCTGCCACGGTGCAGGCGTTCAGTTGCGCCGGATTCCAACCCAGCATTTCATCGACCGATGTAACCTGTTTTGGCAGCAACGACGGCACCGCTTCGGTGACACCCGCCGGCGGCACGCCGGGTTACACCTTTTTGTGGAACAATGGCCTGACCACTCAAACGCTGACGGGTTTGCCTCCCGGCAATTATTCGGTGACCGTGACGGACGGGGCGGGCTGCTCCAGCCAACTTTCCACGACGGTGACGGAACCAGCCCAATTGCTTGCGAATGCCACCGCCACGGATGAAACTTCGGCCGGTGCCAACGACGGCACCGCCACGGTAAGTCCGTCGGGAGGTACTTTGCCGTACAGCGTATTCTGGAGCAATGGCTCCGGCAACAGCACCATCACCGGCTTGTCGCCCGGCAACTTCACGGCAACCGTAGTGGATGCCAACAACTGCCAAACCAGCCAGACGGTAACAGTCGATGCTGCCGTGGGATGCAACCTCGTGGCCGAGGTGTCTTCGGTGGCTGCGAGTTGCCCCAATGTAGCTGATGGCTCTGCGGAAGTAGCTTCCGTTACCGGCGGTACTGCACCTTATAGCTATCTTTGGTCAAATGGAAGCGAGACTTTTTTTGCCAACCAGCTCGTGCCCGGCATTTACTCGGTGACCATCACGGATGCCAGCGTGTGCAGCGCGGTGGAGGAAGTGGAGGTAGGGTCGATGGATTTTACACCGCCCACCTTAATCACACAACCCGCCACGATTTTTTTTGATGCACATGGCCTCGCCACTCTCGAAACTCGA
>CAZPHZ010000116.1:0-9276 GCA_964586035.1 uncultured Saprospiraceae bacterium | reverse complement strand
CCTTTTTTTACTGGTATGATAATTCCGGGTGCAGATATAAGATGCCGCTAATTTGGTCGGAACAGTAGTAACTTGCAAGGCTTTTCCAGGTCTCAATGAGGTTGTGAATGTGTACCTTGCGCTCTTTTGCATTAATAGCTATTTGGATGATAGTCTGGATTGGGTTTGTAATACTTATTGCCTTGTTCCTCACCTTGGATCTTGTGGTGTTGAACAAGAATCCGCACAAGATTTCCACCAGCGAAGCCTTGCGTTGGACCTCGCTATGGGTGAGCCTGTCCCTTCTGTTTAGCGTATTTATATACTTTTCTTATGAAAATCACTGGCTTGGCATTGGAGAGCATATAGGCCATGACATTGGCGGTGGCAAAGCGGGAATTACCTATCTGACAGGGTATATTATAGAGCAATCGCTGAGCATGGACAATATCTTCGTGATAGCTGTGATATTCAGCTATTTTCGAATTCCCATCCGATACCAACACCGCGTATTATTTTGGGGCATATTGGGAGCGCTGGTATTCAGAGGAGCGATGATATTGGCCGGCACCTTTCTCGTCGAACATTTTGAAATAGTAATGTATGCCTTTGGGGCGATACTGCTTTGGACGGCGTTTAAGATGTTGAGGGCCGGAGAAGAGAAAATCCACCCCGACGAAAACCCAGTGATGCTGTTTTTGAGAAAATTCCTGCCCGTCACAAAAGGAATCCACTCACAAAGGTTTTTCGTTAAAAAGAAGGGGCGCATTATAGCCATGACCCCTCTTTTTGTGGCGTTAATTGTTGTTGAAACAACCGATGTGATGTTTGCCTTCGACAGCATTCCCGCCATTTTTGCGGTGACAACAGATCCTTTCCTCGTATTCACCTCCAATATTTTTGCTATACTCGGGCTGCGTTCCCTCTACTTTGTGTTGGCGTCCATTCTCGATAAATTCGAATTCGTAAAGTACAGTCTCGCCGCTATTCTGACTTTTGTGGGGATAAAGATGCTCGTTTTTCATCCCCTCCAAGTGGTAGTGCCGGAGTGGGTATCATTGACCTTGATAGTGGTATTGTTGGCCGGAGGTATTTTATTCTCACTTTATAGGGAGAGGAAAATTGAAAAGGGAAGAAGCGATGCAATGGAGGCCCAACAGCGGAAAAACCTGCCCTAAAATTTATTTTTCCACATCATACTTTCCACGGGTTTGTCCGTCCTGACGTTGTACTTTGCGTCTTTCTTAGAGTTATAAAGGCGGGCTACTTCGCCGTCAACGGCGAAATATATAAGTTGGCCGATGGGCATGCCTCCATAAATTCTGACGGGTTGCGTGCATGAAATTTCGAGTGTCCAGGTATTGCAAAATCCAACATCGCCTTTGCCCGCTGTGGCGTGAATGTCGATGCCCAACCTGCCGATACTGCTTTTGCCTTCGAGGAAGGGCACAGAGCGAAAAGTCTCAGTGTATTCTTCGGTGACACCCAGATACAATTTGCCGGGATTTAATACGAACCCTTCTTCGGGGATTTCGAAGTGCTCGATGGTATTATGGAGGCGCGCATCGAGAATTTCATCTTTATACACCGCCAAATATTTGCTAAGGTGGACGTCGTAGGAATTGGTGCCCAGGCAATCTTTGCGGTATGGTTCGATTACTATTTCGCCAGCTTCGATGGCTTCCAGAATTTTTTTGTCGGTGAGGATCATTACGTTAGTTTGTTTGAGGCGCAAAAATAGACTTTTTGAAGATTTGAAAGATTTGCAAAGGTCTGGATTTTACCTATTTCTGAACCAGTTTCTTACGACCTCTTCTGCGGCCTTGTGATAGGGGCTGAAACCGGTGCTGTTTTTTACGTCATCCCGGAGATACGATGGGAATTTCCAAAGTAATAGACCCTGGCACCACGGCTGGTTCCGGATGCCTCTGAAAATTACTTCATAGCATAGCCTTTGGTCTTCCTCGTTGAAATTGCCGTTCCCCCAGTCTACGTGCGGCTCCTTCCACGGGTGGTCAACGCTGGCGAATCCGATTTCTGTAAAAATGACGGGTTTGTTGTAGCGGGTTGAGACTGCATTAATTTTTGCAAGAACAGCATCGAAGCCAGTTTCGAGTTCCTCCAGGGTGGGATTATCTTTGGCGCTAAGCGGATAATAACAATTCAGGCCAATATAATCGAGATCGTCCCAAAGAGTGATATTTTCAAACTCGTCACCCCAATTGGCGGCATAAATCAGGCTGCCACTGTATAGCTTTCGAAGCCTGTGAATGAGAAAACGCCAATCGGATGGGCGCTCCATGGTGGTATGTACCATCTCAGTGCCAATGCACAAAATGTCGATTTCATAAAGCTCGGCCAATAGCGCATAATGAGCCATCCAATAACTGTAATCCCCAAAGAAGGTTTTCCAGTCTGCATCGGATGACATTTCTATATCCCCCGGCCACTGACCATGGCCGAGCCAAATCTGGGGTTTCAACATGATAGTGAGGCCATTTTTTTTTGCATAAAAAGCTGAGGCAACGACTGCCTCATCCGTTTCAGACCCAGGATATTTCACCACAGGAATGGTGGCTGGAGCACTGGGGTTTCGGAGAAATGAGTAGGGGATAAGCGCCATGGCGTTGCTACCAATTGATTTCATTTCATCAACTCCATGATTGGCCAATCTGGAGCCATAGCCATTGTAAATCCGGTATCCTTCATGCGTGAAATTGAACCCATGCAAATAGGGCAGAACTCGCGGTGAGTTGTTGGTTGCCACACCTTCTGTTTCAGCGAGTTGGGCAAGGAAGCCGTGCCAGTCGATCTCAAGTTGCAGCGATTCAGCCTCATTCGGTTGCCAGGTTGCGTATTTTTTTAAAAACCGTTTTTGTCCCCACCGGCCGATGAGAAACTCAACGAATGTTGCGCTTAGGCATTCGGCGATTATTTCAGAATTCTGGCCCCAGTTTTCCATGTTTAGCAGATCGGGAAGGTCGGGTATAAAGTTGCCTTGCGCGAGACGGGCCGCCCAATGCCTATACCCCCTACGCTGCCATTTTTCAGTGAAATAAATGGCAAGGCCGTGAAGCAAGGCTTCCGTTTTCGGCGGGCCAAGGATGTGGAGCAGCACCAGTTCATTTTCTTTTCCAGTGTAATTATCTTTGTAAATCTCATTCAAGACAGTGTGTATTTTCTTTGCCTCGAAATCTACATGGACATGAGTTGTATTTTTGAGTATCAGGCCTTTTTCCTCAGCAGATACATATAGGTGATTTTGAAACACTGGGAGCTTGCCCTTGTATTTTGTGAACAGTAGAATAGCCGCAACAGAATTTTCGCCTGCCTCAGCCAGTTGCTTTACATAATCCGGTTGTACATCACCGTGTGCCAGGAATTTGAAATGCGGGGTTTTTAGAATCAACCTGGCGTCGTACTGTAAACTATCAAATATCTCGGGAGGCGGCATTCGGCGATGTGATAATCCCTGAGACTCCTTTTTAGGCGTCTTTTCTTCCTGACCCGAAGACTGGCAGGCACAGAGCATCAGACAAATGGAAAGTGCCAACGAGCAGAACGATGTAGGTCTCAAATAGGTTAAAAAGTTAAAATTCAGCACGTCATTCATTTTTCTGTTTTTTCAATGTAAAGAGTACTTTTGCCTGTTCAATCACCGGCGTGTGCCAGTCTCGCAAAATAATAATTTGCGCCAGACGCCGGCGCCAAAAAGTGTAGAAATATCGTGAAGCATACAATTGACTTACTGGGGCGCGCATTTCTTTCGTTTATCTTTTTTCACGAAGCTTATGACTCCTTTTTGTTTTTTCAGAAAACAACTCAAAAAATGGAGTATTACGGCCTCACCTGGCATCAGGATGCTTTGCTTTACGGAGCCATCGTACTCCTGATAGTAGGCGGATTCATGGTACTGCTCGGTTACCGGCCCAAGACCGGAGCCTTTTTATTGCTTTTATATTGGGTACCCGTCACTTTCATCGTCCACGATTTTTGGAACGTGCCAAAGTCTTGCGTGATCACTTTTGATTGCCAGGATTTCGGCCTCGTAGGTAACGACTTGTACCGGCGTCTCCAGGCATTCTTTTTCATGAAAAATCTTGCAATTATAGGTGGATTGCTAATGATTATGGTGAATGGAAGCGGCAAATACAGCATCAGGCGAATATTCGCAACTACCAACGTTCCGGGCGCTTAACCACCATTAAAGAGGCGGCGCTTCGGCATGGCTCCGGCATAATATCTTGATTATGAAAATCCTTAACGACCTCCAAATCAGGCAAAAAATAAGAAGACTGGCCATCGAAATCGTGGAGAACAACTTCGACGAAAAAGGCATCATCCTCGCCGGCATCAACCAAAATGGGATGGCCTTCGCCAAGCTGCTTTTGGAACATCTAAAGGCAAATACACAGCAGTATGTCCGGCTCACTTCGCTGAAAATAAACCCTGCGGATCCACTTGCTTCTTCCGTGGAGGTGGGCATGCCGGTAGCTGAGTTGGGTGGCAAGGTCATCATCATTGTGGATGATGTGGCCAATACCGGACGCACCATATTTTACGGCTGCAAACCGCTGATGGAAACTTTGCCAAAACGCGTGGAGGTTGCCGTCTTAGTGGACCGGACCCATAAATCCTTTCCCATAAAAGTGGACTATGTCGGCCTCTCTTTGGCCACCACTTTGCTCGAAGACATTAACGTGAAAATCCGGGATGTGAAAGAGTACAGCGTTTCACTGGATTAACTCCTGGCCCTTATTCATGAAAACAACGGAAGACATTCAAAATGAACTCAGTGTCTCCAAATCCACCATCGGGAACTGGGTTAAAACTGGTGTGATACCCGGCTACCGAAACGGCAATTATTTCGATGAAAAGACCTATGCCGCTATCCTCGGCAGCGTTACCTCTTCAAAAAACAGACTTAAAAGCAGAGCGAACAGGCTCCAGAACAGGCGCCGTTCTCTTCCCTCTATTACTTCCACGGGAGTCACACAAAAGCGAACGATGAAGGCGCTGACTATCCTTTTTGAAGAAAGCGGCGGCACTTTGAATTCTTTCATGTTGGCGTTTTGTCTTACCCGGCTCAGGCAGCGGGGGCTCCTCCGTGTAAGAACGAGAGGGGAACAATTGGAGTTAAAAACGGAAAATTCGGGTTTCACAGCATTTTTGAGCGATTGGACTTCCACGTGCACCGGCGTGGCAGGGTTGATGAGGGGCATGCACGACTTGAATCTGAATGCGGCAGAAAGTGGGGATTTTGCGGGCGCTGTTTACGAATATTTACGCCCGTTGGGCGAAAAGTCAAGATTTGGTGCATTCTTTACCCCGGCACGGTTGGTCGAAGGCGTGGAGCTTACCCCTGGTGAAACTGTGCTCGACCCTTGTGCCGGTACGGGCACACTTCTGCTCTCCATCATCAGCAGGGACCGCGAACCATCTGAGATTACACTCCGCGATATCGATCTTCTCGCTCTGAGAATAGCCACAGTTAATTTCACTTTGTTTTTCAATCGGGTGGACCAATTGGTGAAAACCGAAACTGTGGATATCCTCGGCGATGCAAGGTCTGAGAGCTTCGGGTACGTGGTGACAAACCCGCCGTGGGGTGCACGGCTTTCCGTTGAGCGGAAGGGCTTTTTGCAAAAAAAATACCCTCATCTCCAAACGGCAGAATCGTTCAGTATCGCCCTCCACAACAGTTTGAAAAAGTTGAAGCCAGAAGGCAGGCTGCATTTTATTCTCCCCGAATCCATGCTCTATGTGGATGCACATGCCCCCATCAGAAAGCATATTTTTTCAACCGGGCACTCTGTGAGCATCTGGCCTTTTGGCGCTGCGTTCAAAGGGGTGATGTCAAAGGTTTTCAGACTTGAAATAAAAAAAGGCAGGAGTGCATGTACAGTTCACAGGAAAGAGCAATCAATGGAATTGCCCATGGGTTTACTCGAAAAGAACAAATACCGGCCGCCCAATATTTCCTCTTTTCAGGAGCTGATGATTCTTGAAAAAATTCTCGATGTCAGGGGGTTCTATTTAAAAGGGAAATGCCTTTTCGGCCTCGGAATCGTCACGGGGAACAATGATTTACATCTGAAAAAGCATCGCCTTGCCGGAACGGAGCCAATATTCACCGGAAAAGAAATCGACTCCTTTAAATTAAAAGAACCCTGCTATTTCATTGACTCTGAACTGGCCAAACTCCAACAGGTGGCCCCCATTGAATTGTACAGGCGGCACAAAATATGCTACCGGTTCATTTCCAATTCCATCGTTGCAGTGGCTGATTACGAGGGCTCTTTGATTCTCAACAGTGCCAATTTCCTCATCCCAGATGCATCCATTCCCACCAAGGCGCTCTGCTCCTTTCTTAACGCACCGGTTTTTACATTCATTTATCGAAGCCTCTTTAAGGCAACCAAAGTGCTGCGCCGGCATTTGGAGACGATGCCTATCCCATTGGATTTTTACAATCATGCGGAAGAATTGTCGCTCATCTACGACGAGATGCAGCAGGGTAAATCTGCCTGGCACCGTCTCCATCTTTTGGCTTGCCGCCTTTATGGTTTAACACGTGAGGAGGCTGATTTTCTGTGGGTGAGGAGATAATTCATCAACGGCAAAAAAAACGAGCAGCTCAGATTTCAATTTGAGCCGCTCGTTTTTTTTTGGACAATTCAGTGCCTGTGAACCTCTATTTCAAATACATGACGAATTCCACACGGCGGTTGGCCTCCCGGCCCCGTTCAGAATTATTGCTTGAAATGGGCTTTGTTTCGCCATAACCCTTGTATTGCATTTTTAGCGGAGACACGCTTTTTGCGAGCAGGTACTCATAACATGACTTTGCCCGTTCTTCGGAGAGCGCCTGATTGGCGGCAGAATGGCCCACATTGTCAGTGTGTCCCTCGATGCGCAGGTCGTACCTTGGATAGGCTTTTACTATCCCGGCGACTTTATCGAGTATAGCGAATGATTCGGCTTTCAGCGTGGCCTTACCCGTTTCAAATTGTACGTTTTTGGCAGCGAGTGCCAGGTACTCCTTGTCCTCCTTTTTGAGGTCGGGACAGCCCTCGTTGGTCCCGGCAATTTCCGGGCATTTATCGTCCATATCTGGGGTGCCATCGCCGTCGCCATCAGGGCAGCCATTGGCCGAAGCGGTGCCCGGCATGTCCGGACACTTGTCTTCACTGTCGTCGAAGCCATCGCCGTCGGTGTCGGGACAACCGTCGAACCTGCCAAAAGCTGTGGGACATTTGTCAGCGCTATCCATTACTCCATCGCCATCCATATCGGGGCATCCGTTTGCGGTCACGCTACCCGCCACGTTTGGGCATTTATCGTCGTCATCGAGGATGCCATCGCTGTCTGTATCCTTGCGGGGGCATCCATTGCGATCTTTGGGCCCGGCTTCTGAGGGGCATTGATCGTCTTTGTCCTGAATGCCGTCGCCGTCTTTATCTGGGCAACCTTGGGCCGTGATGCTCCCCGCCACATTGGGGCATAAATCATCTTCGTCGAGGAGGCCGTCGCCATCTGAATCTTTACGTGGGCAACCCTGGCGGGCAATAGGTCCCGCCTCGGTGGGGCACTGGTCGTTTTTATCCTGAATGCCGTCGCCGTCCTGGTCGGGGCAGCCCTGTGCTGTATAACTACCGGCAATGTTGGGACAATTGTCGTCTTCATCGAGCAGGCCATCTCCGTCGGAATCTTTATGTGGGCAGCCGTCGCGGTCCCTCGGTCCTGCCTCGGTGGGGCATTGGTCCATATTGTCTGTTATGCCATCGCCATCGGAATCAGGGCATCCTTTATCTGCCACACTTCCTGATTTATTGGGGCAAGCGTCATCTTTGTCCGGCGTACCGTCGTTATCGGCATCGGGGCATCCTTTGGTCGCTACTTTTCCGGGTTCGTTGGGGCATTGATCGATGTTGTCAGTGATGCCATCGTTGTCCGTGTCCGGGCAGCCGTTGTGGGCGGCCGTGCCGGCCAAATTAGGGCATTCATCTGCCTCGTCGAGGATGCCATCCTTGTCGGTATCTTTTGGAGGGCATCCATTTCTATCGGGGAGTCCGGCTTCATCCGGGCAATTGTCATTTTTGTCTGCGATGCCATCATTGTCGCGGTCGGGGCAGCCATCGAGCGATATTTTTCCTGCTTCATTAGGGCATTGATCCACCGCATCGGTAAGACCATCGCCGTCGGTATCTATGCTGGACGTCGCGGGAGCAGGATTCACCGGTTCTTGAGCCGGGCAACCTTTTAGGGCTGTGGAACCAGGTTGGTCGGGACACTGGTCCTCATCATCGGGTACGCCATCGCCATCCCGGTCGCCAGCCGCCACATTGGGGCACCCCTTATTGCTTGCCGGGCCTTCGGCCAATGGGCATTCATCGGTTTGATCGGGTACGCCATCTCCATCGGTGTCAGGGCATCCGTTAAAATTTGCCGGGCCTTTTTCGAGAGGGCAATCATCCTCACCATTGGGTACTCCGTCTCCGTCGGAATCGGGGCATCCGTTGGCGGCGATAGGGCCAGCTTCATCGGGGCAATGATCCTGCAAATCGGGCAGACCGTCGCCGTCCGAATCCTGGACGAGACGCTGTTTGGCTTCTGGGTCGGGCACGAGGGCAAAATTCCACCCTATTCCCAATTGAAGATTGTCGCGGTCAGTATCCAACGATTTACGATATTCTGCCTGGAGCACAAACGATGAGTTTTTGCCCACCTTTTGGTTGAATCCCACGCCGATCGGGATTTGCACATTGTTGTTTTGAGCTTCGTCGAATACCAATCCGCCACCAGCAAAAATAAAGGGGCGAAACCGATTTTCGTTGGTCAGAAACTGAAACCTGCCAATGAGGTCGAAGCTGAAAATCGTGGTTTTGTCCCGGTCGCCGGGGAAGTTGGCCAACCCGATTTTAACGGGTATCCCGATGCCGAGATTTTCGTCTATTTTATGGAGATATGCCAGTTCAATTCCATTGGTAACTTTTGTACCACTGGCAGAATTGGGCGTATAGTAGTCGATAAAAAGGACTTTGGCAGATACGTTGTGTACCGGTGAGCCATCTTGTGCGAGAATAAAACCTGGCAACAACCAAAAAGCGAGAAAGGTGAATAGCCGGATGCTCATGGGTTGATGGTTGAGCCAGTGTGTCAGGTGAGCTTTTGAGTAATCGGTTTTGTGCGAACAAAATGAAGTCGCTACGTCGTGTACAAGCTTTTTCATAAGAACTGAATCTGTTTCGGGATGTATAACTTTCGTTAGCTATCTACGAGGAAACAGGATAATCG
>CAZPHZ010000115.1:0-9307 GCA_964586035.1 uncultured Saprospiraceae bacterium | reverse complement strand
CGGAGCGAAATATCATAGCTGGTGCACGACACCAGCGTCTTGCACATTATTAATGTTGTCTCACGAAAATTATTCCTTCCCACCAAAAGAAACGGCAGGAGGCTCCCAGGTGATGGAATCACCGGTAATATTACGGGTATAACTGACCACCTCCATCCATTCGGGGGTGACCTTAACCAAAAGGTACCCTTCCGGGTAATCCGGGTAGAAGGCATTCCATTCCTGTTTCCAATGCGCTTCTTTTTCCTTTTGGTCATTAACTATTCCGGCAGTACCGTGAATCATAACATAGCCGGAGGCATCTTTATCCAAATAGTACAAAGTGACCCGCGGGTCGTTTGCAATCTGCCCAACCTTCCTGGTTTTGGGGTTGGTGCCAAACCAGACGGTGAGGTCGTCTTCCGGGGCAAAGGGGTCCATCACCCTGGCTCTTGCCCGGCCTTCTTCATCGAGGGTAATCAATGCGCAATACCTCGCCGAAGTCATGATTTCCTTTGCTGCATTAATCAGCACGGCACGTGCCGTATCTTTTGGTGCAATATTCTGGCTGAAGATGATGGTGGGAACCAGCAGGGAAAAAATAAAACCGGTGATGACGGATTTTTGTAAAGATTTCATGTCGGCAGGTTTTGTCTTTCGTTAATACTTTGCGAGGCAAAGCGTTTAATGCAGGCCACGCTATATCAGTTGCCCGGTATTCCGGGTTGGCACAAAAATAAGAATTACCGGCATGTAAAATTCTCCAGCCAAACCCCATACGGCCTACAAATGGTCAAACGCTTTTGCCTTTTCCCCGCCGCAGTTCCAACACGGTGATTTCGGGCCAGATGCCGACGCGGCCGGAGAAGCCGAGGAAGCCGAAGCCCCGGTTCACGTTGATGTATTTCCCGTTTTCTTCGTAAAGGCCGGCCCACCGGGGGTAGCGGTATTTGATGGGGCTCCATTTCAGGCCGGGCACCTCCACGCCCATTTGCATGCCGTGGGTGTGGCCCGAGAGGGTGAGATGGACATGTGCCGGGTGCTGTTTTACCTCGGCATCCCAATGGGAGGGGTCGTGGGAAAGCAGTATTTTAAAAGCGTCGTCAGGCAGGCCGCGGAGGGCCTTGTTCAGGTCGCCTCTTTTCCCGAAGCCGAGGCCCCAGTTTTCGACACCGAGCAGGGCGATTTGCTGGCCCTCCTTTTCAATGGTCACATTTTCATCGAGCAATAGCCGGAAGCCGGTGGTGGAGTGGTGCTGTTTCAGGCTATTAAAGTTGGTTCGTTTGGCGGCTTCCGAAGGCCAGGAACTGTAGTCGCCGTAGTCGTGGTTGCCGAGGATGGAATATTGCCCGAAGGGCGTCCTTATTTTAGTGAAAATGTCTATCCATGGCTCGAATTCGGCGGCGTTGTTGTTCACGAGGTCCCCAGTAAAAACAAACAGATCGGAGCCTTGCGCATTGACCAGTTCGATGCCTCGCCGCACGGCGCCGGCATTGTCGAAACTGCCGGAATGGACGTCGGAAATCTGCGTGATGGTGAAGCCGTCGAATGCTTCCGGGAGGTCCTCAAAAAACAGGGTGTGGCGGTGCACCTTGTAGTTGTACTTGCCTTTGGTGATGCCGTAGAGGAACGAGGCAAAAGGGATGGCGGCAATGCCCAGTGCCAACTGGCCCACAAACTTGCGGCGCTCCGGCAGGAAACCCACCGGTGCATCACTACTTTCACCGATCCTGCTCAAAAGTCCCTCTGCCACCCGCCAGACGTCGCCACCCAACAGTACGATTATGAACACCAGTTTTGTAATCAGCAATGTGATGAAAATACTGCCTGCCGCGGCGCTCAGAGGGTTCATTCTGCCCATGACTACGAGGCTGGCTATCAGGGTGATGGGCAGCCCCGCGCTCACGAGCCAGTATGCCCAATGGATACCCCTGCGCCACTGATGGTTGGCAGTCAGCGTTTTTACGCCCTGAAAGGCGTACCAGTCCAACAAAAAAAACAGCGCCAAAACGGCTGCTATCATCAATAAAGCACCTGCTCGCATATTTGAAAAAATAGTTTGAGTTGTTGTGTGTGTCGCGTTTTGCGCTTTTGCGCATCAGCGGTTAGGCACCTGAAACGCATAGCCGCCGGGGATGGTTGAACGAGGGACTGAAAGTTTCGGCGAAAAGTACTTTTTCAAGTACCAGAATTTTTATTTGCTGCGCAAAAGGTGGCTTCGTACTTTGCGCCAGTGTCCGGGAACGAACGAATTTGAACGCGGCTACCCGGACAAAGATTTCGCTTATGACGCATCAACAGACAAGAACCATTGCTGCAGCGGGTGCCGGCTTCGGCACCGCCCCGGTTTTCATGGCCACCATTTCCACCATTTTGGGGGCCATTCTCTTTTTGCGTTTTGGCTACGCCATAGCCCATGTGGGTTTTTGGGGTGTCATCACGATTATCGTTTTGGGGCATATCGTCACCATCGCCACGGCGATGGCGGTGGCGGAGATAGCGACCAACCAGAAAGTGGAAGGAGGTGGGGCCTATTTTATGATTTCCCGCTCTTTCGGCCTCAACATCGGGGCGGCCATCGGTGTGGCGCTCTTTTTGGCGCAAGCCATCAGCGTGGCATTTTATGTAATAGCTTTTGCCGAGGCATTCGAGCCCGTATTTACCTGGGTCAACGCCACCTATGGCCTGCATCTGACGGATATGCGGTTGGTGAGCCTGCCGGTGATGGCTATTCTTACGGCTTTGATACTCACCAAAGGGGCCGGGCTGGGGGTGAAGGCGCTTTACGTGGTGGTGGCTATTCTTTTTATCTCGCTGATTTTGTTTTTCGCCGGCCACACGGATTATGTGGCCCCCGCAACGAGGTTTCACGACACGGTGGCCAACCCCGACAATTTCTTTTATGTATTCACCATCATTTTCCCGGCGTTTACCGGTATTGCCGCGGGCCTCGGCCTGTCGGGTGACCTGAAAGAGCCGCGGAAAGCTATCCCGCTGGGCACTCTTTCCGCCACGTTGTTCGGCATGGTGGTCTATGTGTTTGTTGCTTATAAACTCACCATTTCGGCCAGCCCGGAAGTCCTGGCCGGCGACCAGCTTTTTATGAGTCAAATAGCTGCGTGGGGGCCTATTATTCCCATCGGTCTGGCGTGCGCCTGTATCTCTTCCGCACTGGGTTCCATCCTCATAGCGCCGAGAACACTTCAAGCACTTGGCAAGGATAGGGTTTTCCCCTCTGAAAGCATAAACACCATTTTTGGAAAAGGGAAGGGAGCAACCAACGAGCCATTCAACAGCGCCGTCATCACCTGCCTCATCGCTTTCGCTTTCATTGCCATGGGCAATGTCAACTTCGTGGCGGAAATCATCTCCATGTTTTTCATCGTGACTTATGGAGCCATCTGCCTGATTTCTTTTCTGGAGCACTTTGCCGCTGACCCCGCCTACCGGCCGACGTTCAAATCGAAGTGGTACCTTTCACTTGTCGGTGCTATTTTCTGTTTCTGGCTCATGTTTCAGATGAACTTTCTATACGCCGTGCTATCGCTGGTGCTAATGGCCGGTATTTACATATTTATCACGCATTTCAAAGAAGACCGGGAGGGGCTGGCGTCCATTTTCCAGGGGGTTATTTTTCAGGTAACGCGCGGGTTGCAGGTTTTTTTACAGACGAGAGAAACCGACGACACCGGCAAATGGCGGCCGGCCATCGTGGCCATGTCTAAAGATACCTTCAAACGCACCGGCGCATTCGATCTGCTCACCTGGCTGTCGCACCGTTACGGCTTCGGCACCTACCTGCATTACATACCGGGGTATTTGTCGAAAGCCAGTGGCGGGGAGGCCCACAAGGCCATACAGAAAATGCTGAAAATGGGCATGGCCACCCACAGCCATGTGTACATCGACTCGCACATCAGCCCTTCGTTCACCACGGCCGTGGCACAGGTGATTCAGTTGCCCGGCATGTCGGGCAAAGACAACAACATGGTGATGTTCGAATTTCCAAAAGCGAAACCCGAACTCATTGAGGAAGTGGTGGATAATTTCCCGTTGATAAAATCGCTGAATTTCGACGTGTGCATACTCGGTAGCAGCGACCGGGGATTCGGGTACAAAAGGGATATCCACATTTGGATAACTTCGCGGGACATCGAAAACGCCAACCTGATGATTTTGCTGGGCTTCATATTGCAGGGCCACCCCGATTGGGGGCATTCGGAAATCAAAATCATGTCCATCGTGCCGGAGGCCGAAATCGAGCAACAGAAACAAGAGCTGATGCAGACCATCGAGGCGGGCCGCCTCAGCATTTCCCGGAAAAATGTGCAGCTCATTCCCCAAAAACAGGATGCAGATACGCGGGAAATCATCAATGCCCGCTCGGAAATGGCCGACGTGACTATCATCGGGTTTCAACGGGAAGCCCTCAAAAGATTAGGCACCGAAATTTTCACGGGCTATGACAATATCGGGAATGTGCTGTTTGTGAATACCACGAAAATTAAGCGGATAGAGTAATGGGGACAGAATTTCCATGTAGTGTTTCCTCAACAACTTCCAAATAGTCGCATTCCCATCATTCCGCCTCTTCCGGCACGTGTACCGTGAGCCGTAAGACGGAGCACACTGCCGATTCGACGAATTTATCCCTGCGCCTCCGGTAGATGATTTGCCGCCAACTGCCTTCCCTCGGGGTGCCCGTGATGAGTAAATCGTAACCTGCTGAAGCTTCGGAAATTATTTTCACCGGATTCCCGCCCCTGACGAGTACCAATTCATGAGGTGATTCGCAATTGCCTATCAATGCTTCCGATTGTTTTTGAATGGCATTAAAATCTTCCGTGTTAATATCTTCCGGTACGACCCTCATCAAGGTGAGCTCTGCTTTGTGAAATTTGGCAATGCGGTCGGCATAGATGATAAAAGGGACGTCCTTTTTACCGGGCCTCAAGCAAACCAGAATGCGCCGGACGTAACGCACCCCGTTGTCTTTAAACAGGGCAAAATTGCTGTTGATATTGGTAAGTAGCCACCCGATGGGGTTGCGCACCAATGTGCCCTGCCGGGAACGGCCGTTCCACCCCATGACGAGCCAGCGGCAATGCGTTTGGTCGCTGATGGCGTGAATTGTTTTCACCAATTCGTGGGTGACCACGGCGTCAAAATCTACATCGAGCACGCGGGCTTCGGCCATCGCTCTAAGCCGCCGGTTGAGCGAGGTGATTTGCACATCGTCGTTTAGAAGAGCGTCCAGCATGGTCTGGTCGGGCACCTCGGTGAGGTGTATCACCTGCACTTTACCGCTTCTCGAGAGAGCCGCTCCCATTTCGACGAGCATCTCTGAGGAGCGTTCATTCCCAAACAACGGCACCACTGCCTGGGCATTTTCCGCCAGTGCACCGTCGAGATTGGCAGCTTTTGTTTTTTCGGTTGCCCAATCGGTGGCAGCATGTTTCAAGGCGGCAGTTTTCCGGTTGTACAAGAGATAAAGAGCGGGGCGGTGGCCATACAATTTCAAGACACCGCTGCGGGAAGCCTGGCTGCCGTAAAATCTGTAGATGACAGCTCCGAGAATAATTATGAATATTATGGAAGCTATGGATAATATCCCCAAAAATGCCAATAGAATAAGACCTGAAAGAATGCCAAAAATCTGCACAAAAGGATAAAAGGGCGACCGGAACGGAGGCTTGTACCATTGCACGCCGGTTTCCCTCAAAACCATGACGCTGGCGTTGACAAACATGTACATCAATACCTGAAAGGCGCTTGCCAGCTTCGCAATTTTTTCAACATTTAAAAAGGTAATGACCAGTGCCATCACCACACTGGTGAGGATGATGGTGGAAATTGGAGTCAAAAACCGGGGATGCACTTTTTTCAGAATGCCCGGTAGCAATTTGTCGCGGCTCATGGCAAAAGGGAAACGGGAGGCTGCCATCACTCCAGAATTTGCCATGGAGATGAGCGTGACAACACCCAAGATAGCCGCTGCAATGCCGGCCACTTTGCCGCCCAGATGTTCCGACAAGGTAAAAATCGGGTGGATGTCGTTCCCCAACAGGTCAACCGGGATATTTCCCACCAGCGCAAAGGCCACGAAAACATAAATCAGCGTGACCAATCCCAGTGCGGCAAGCATGGCGATGGGCAAATTGCGGTTGGGGTTTTTTATTTCTTCTGCAATAGCAGCGACTTTGGTGACTCCGGCATACGAGACGAAGACGAAGGCTGTGGCCGCAATCAGGCCGCTGTTTCCATAAAAAAATGCCGGTTCCAGGTTTTCCGGTTTAACGGACGGCATGGCGAAAATCAGAACTAAAATTAACCCGAGGACGCTAAGTGTGACCACTGCCAATTGAACCTTTCCTACTTTTTTCGCCCCCACAATATTTAGAATCATGATGAGACCCAAAAAAGACAATGCTGTGGCTTTGAGAGGTACGGCCGCTAATACGAGCAAATAAGCTCCAAACCCAACCAAGGCAAAGGAACTTTTTAGCAACAGCGAGAGCCATAAACCGATGCCCGAAATTGTGCCGAACATGGGTCCGAATGTTCTTTCCGTGTAAACATAAGCCCCTCCGGAGGTCGGCATCGAAGTCGCCAACTCAGCCTGGGACAGTGCCGCCGGCAGCACACAAATGGCAGCAAGTAGGTAGGCGAGCCAAACGGAAGGCCCGGTCTTGGCCGCGGCAAGGCCCGGCAGTACAAAGATTCCGCTACCCAACATTCCCCCCACAGCGATGGCGATTACAAAAGGCAGGGAAAGGCTGCGTTCGAGTTTTTTCATGTATAAGGCTCAGTTGACGTAGATGCTCAAAAAAGGAAAGAACGGAAAATGTTGCGAATTGGCAAAGAACCATTTCAGTTTTGAGGAATACAGAGGTGGTGTGAGCCTATATTCAATATTGCAGTTAGACCTCCTCAATACTGCGCACGCATCAAATCCCCGCTCAGTTGCAGTAGTTGCAATTCGAGGACTTTCGCGCTGTACTTGGCGTTGTTGTAGTTGGTGGCGGCGGTGAGCAGGTTGAGCTGTGCCTGCCGGAATTCCACGGAAGTGACCTGCCCGAGGTTGTACTGCTCTTCGGTGCGCTCGAAATTAAGCTGGTTGGTGGAGAGATTGTGCTCCTCGGCACGGAGTACGAATAGCGCATTTTGGTAACTCTCCCAGGCATTGGCCACGTCGCGCGCCAGTTGCTGCTCGAGCTGTTGTTTCAATACCTGCTGGCTCTCGATGGCCACGCGGGTATTTTCCGAGCGGGGGCGTTTGCTGCCGCCGTCAAAAATATTCCACGACAGGGTAATACCGGCCGACACACCACCGTTGCGCTGTTTCGCAAAAAAGGAAGTGCTGGGATTGTCCTGGTAGCTGTAGGCATAGGAAGCAGTGGCCCCGACGGTGGGCTTTTTTCCGGCCTCGCTGATTTGCAGGTCGAGGTGGCTCAGGTCGATGTTTTTAGTTGAAATAAGCAGGTCCGCGTTGTTGTCTTTCGTCCGCTGCGTGAGGGTTTCAAGGCTCAGCCCTCCGGCATAAACCACCGAGGTGTCCACCTCAAAAGGGGTATTGACATCCCTTCCTATGGCGACATTTAAGTTGCGTTTGGCGTTGGCGAATTGCTGCTGCGTGTTCAACAGGTTGATGCTGTCGCGCTGTACATCCACCTCTGCGTTGAGCACGTCGAGGCGGGTGCCCTGACCGTAGTCGTAGCGGTATTGGGCGCGTTGCAAACGGCGGTGGGAGACATCGAGTGTTTGCAGCTGCAAGGCCAGGGTTTGGCGAAGCCGGGTGGCGTCGTAATAATTGGTGAGCAGTTGCAAAACATTTATTTCCAACGTTTTGCGGGCCTCGAGTTCGGAGAGGTGGAGGCGCTGTTGGAGGCTCTCTATATTGTAGGTTCGTGCCTGATTGTAAAGCGAGTAATTGACGTTTACGGAAGCACTGGCACTCCACGCAAGAGCAGTTTTCACGACGAGTTCCTGCCCCGTGTTAAACACGAGGTTCGACCCACCGACATCGAATTTCGGCCCGATGGTCGCCGTCACTGTGGGCAGTTGGCCGGTGTTGTAAATGCTCGTGTTGTTTTCGGCCACCCGGATGTCGTTCCGGGCAACTCTAATGCCGTAGTTGTTTTCGAGGGCGAGGTTGACGGCTTCTTCTTTACCCAACAGATTTTGGCTGGAGGCCGAAAAACAAAGGGAGAAAGCTATCAATGCAAACGGGTATTTATACCAATTCATCTTCTTCAGCTTTAAGTTCTACAATGGCCCGCTCTACTTCTTCGCGGGATGGTTTTTTGCCCCTGAACAGCCACACCCGGCTCACTTTCAGTGTGTTGCTCACCGAGAGCAGCAGTGGCAGCAGGAGCAGTGTGAGGAAAGTACCGATGAGAATACCATACGATATGGATATGGCCATGGGTATGAGGAATTGTGCCTGGCGGCTGGTTTCGAGTATCAATGGCGCCAACCCGGCGATGGTGGTGATGGTGGTGAGGAATATGGCCCGGAACCTCGACCGCCCGGCCTCCACGAGGGCATCGTAAAACGGTCGTCCTTCTTTGAGGTATCCGTTGAACTTGCCCATGAGCACCAGTCCGTCGTTCACCACGATGCCCACGAGGGCGATGATGCCCAGCCAGGACAAAATATTGATGGAAAACCCGTGCAGCCAGTGGCCCCAGGCTACGCCAACCAGGCTGAATGGAACCAGCATGAACAGCAACAGCGGCTGGCTGTACGACCGGAAGGTGAATGCGATGATGGCGTAAATCAAAAACAGGATGGCAGGCAGCACTACCTTTGCCGACCCCATCACTTTGGAAGCTTCCCGGTTTTGGCCTTCGTATAGTGCCCTCACGCTCGGATACGGTGCCAACACGCCGGGCATGATATTGTCGCGGATGCTGGCCAGCATATCGGTGGCGCTTTCGTTGCGGTTTTTCAGGTTGGCCTCCACCCTTATTTCGCGCTTGCCGTTGAGGTGGTTGATGGCCACTTCCCCGCGCGCTATTTCGTAGGTGGCGATTTCTGCAAATGGCACCCGGTTGCCTGCCGGGGTGACGATCCACATATCGTCGAGGTCTTTGATGGACTGGCGGTCGGCGCGATCGTACCGCACCCATACTTTTATTTCGTCGCGCCCCCGCTGGTAGCGTTGTACCTGCTGCCCGAAAAAGCCGCTGCGCACCTGGGCCATCACGCTGCCGGGGGTCATGCCGAGGAGGTAGGCGCTTTCCTTCAGGTGTATTTTTATTTCTTTGATGCCGGCGGGGTCATTGTCGGAAATATCTTTCATTTGGGGCATCGCTTCCATCTGTTT
>CAZPHZ010000114.1:0-9363 GCA_964586035.1 uncultured Saprospiraceae bacterium | reverse complement strand
AAACCCCGCTCGTGAACGCTGACGCCAGCGGGGTTTCTATTTCATTCAAAAAGTAAATTATCGGGCCGTCATACTGAATGAAGGAGCAGGCACCAATTCACCTTCTTCGGAATCCACATCAGGCATAAACCCCTGCTGCCGCATCCATTCATCGTTGAATACTTTGCCGAGGTATTTGCTACCGTGGTCGGGAAATATCAAAACGACGACATCGCTGGGACTTAGTTCGTGCTGAATCTGAAGAACAGCTTGTACGCCAGCGCCGCTGGAATATCCAGCCATAATGCCTTCGAGGCGGGCCAGTTCACGGGTGCGGAAGGCGCTTTCTTTGTCGGTGACTTTCACAAATTTGTCCACCAAATCAAAATTGACGTTGTCGGGAATGATGTTTTTCCCGGTGCCTTCTATTTGGTAAGAGTAAATTTCATTTACGTCGTACTCTCCAGTTTCGTGGTATTTTTTCAGCGCAGAACCATAGGCGTCTACCCCGATTATTTTAATGCCGGGATTTTGCTCCTTGAGATATTGAGCGGTGCCGGAAAGTGTGCCTCCGGTGCCGGCACTGGCGACGAGGTGTGTTATTTTACCTTCGGTTTGTTGCCAAATTTCCGGGCCTGTGGTGAGGTAATGTGCCCGCGAGTTTTGGAGGTTGAAGTTCTGATTCACATAAAGCGCATTGGGTATTTCCTTCGCTTTGCGTTCGGCGGTTCTGTAATAGGAGCGCGGGTCTTCAGGTTTGGCCTCTTTGGGGCAGACAATGACGATGGCTCCCATGGCTTCCAGCATGTCTATTTTTGCCTTAGAGACCTTGCTTGTCACCGTCAGCACACATTTGTAGCCTTTGACGGCTGCGAGCATGGCGAGGCTAAAACCGGTATTTCCACTCGTGGCTTCAACGAGGGTACCGCCGGGTTTCAAAACGCCCCTTTTTTCCGCATCTTCAATCATGTGCATGGCGATGCGGTCCTTGGCGGATTGTCCGGGATTGAATCCTTCACACTTCGCATAAATACTGGTAGAAATGCCTTCTGTAATCTTGTTTAGGCGAATAAGTGGTGTGTGTCCTATTGTTTCAAGGATATTGTTGTAAATCATAAAGCAGGAAGCTTTTGTGTAGTATTACTTAGCGAAGAAAGGCAAAGATAACGAATTGACAACGAAATTAAGGAATGCTTAGAAGGGATGCTCCATTCCTCGTGATTTTTCGATAATTTCAAATATTCGGCTTGAAAATTTAATTCTATTCAATTCAATAGATTAAAAACAGCCAAGCTTCCCAGATAGGCGAGTATGCCCATGTACCCGAATTGCACGAACACCCATTTCCAACTTCTCGTCTCGCGGTGCACTATGGCCATGGTGCTCATACATTGCATGGCAAATACATAATAAATGAGCAAAGCAGCAGAGGTGGCAGTAGTGTAAACCAACGCTCCTGTTCCAGGGTGGCGGGCCTCCGCAAGTTGGCTGTGAATGGTGGCTTCATCATCGGAACTCCCGATGCTATATAAAGTAGCCATAGTGGCTACAAATACCTCGCGGGCAGCGAATGAGGTGATAAGGGCAATGCCTATTTTCCAATCGAAACCCAGCGGTTTTATCGCTGGTTCGATGAACTTGCCTAAGTGGCCTGCGTATGACATTTCAATCTTGCGGGCGGCAACAAGGTCGGCAGTGGCCGTTTCGTCGAGCGAACGTTCTTGCGCCAAGACGATGGCTTCCTTCTCCGCCCTTTTCATTTTGCCGGGAGGACCAAACGTGGCTAACCCCCACAGGATAACACTAACAATCATAATAACCTTTCCCGCACCGAGAATAAATGCACCAACTTTCTCGCGAAGAGTGAGCCAGACATTGGTCCACACGGGCATCCGGTAGGGAGGGAGTTCCAGCATCAGCCAGGAGCGCTCTTTGCTCCTCAAGATTTTTTTAAAAACATAGGCTGATACGAGCGCTGCAACAATTCCCAATAGGTACAACCCCATGAATGCGATCCCCTGCAAATTGAATACGCCGAATACGGTTTTTTCCGGTATAACAAAACCGATGAGTACCGTGTACACGGGAATCCGCGCAGAGCAACTAATGAGCGGAGTGACCATAATGGTGATGAGCCGCTCTTTCCAATTGCTGATGGTGCGGGTGGACATGATGGCCGGAATGGCACAGGCGCCCCCCGAAATGAGGGCTACAACGCTTCGCCCATTCAGACCGAATTGTTGCATTATTTTGTCGAAAATAAAAACGGCTCGCGCCATGTACCCCACCTCCTCCAACAGGGTGATGAGGAAGAACAAAATGGCTATTTGAGGTACAAAAATCAGCACACCGCCAAGGCCGGAGAGGATGCCCTCCGTGAGCAAGCTGGTAAACCATCCTGGAGGAAGAGTTTGTTTGATGAAATCCCCCGCAATGATGAACCCTTGGTCAATCCAGTTCATGGGGTGCCCGGCCCAGGAAAAAATGGCCTGAAATACCAAAAACATGATGGCGAAAAATAGCAGCGGAGCAAAAACCTTATGCGTGAAAATCACATCGAGTTTATCCGTCAGGGTTTGTCTTTCTCCGGCTTTCCGAATGGCTTTTTTTAACAAAGGGCCATAGGCGCTGAATCTGCCCATTGTTTCGGCAATTTGCAATGGCAAATCTTTGAATTCTGCTGCCTTGCAGATGGCGTCGATTTGCTCTTTCTCTTCTTTTTTCAAAAATGGAAGCCTCGCATGGTGGTGGGCCAGCAGCAATGCGCGGTAGGGATTGGAGATATTGAACGATGATTGAATTTCTGTCACTACTTTTTTCTCCTCTTCCGCATAGAAGTGAAAGACTGCTGCTGCCCCCCGATTTTTAATTTTCTCATTCAGGGTTTTGTCGATCTCCTGTTTTAGGGCCACCACATTGGTGCCCCGGCGGCCGCTGACACTAATCACCGGCACGCCCCCAAGAAAGGCAGAAACTTGCCTGGCATCTATTTCTATGCCCTCCTTCTCGACCATGTCGGACATGTTCAATGCAAGTATGAGAGGGAACCCCAAATCTATAATTTGAGACAGTAAAAGAAGGTGTTTCTCCAGATGCGTTACGTCGGCCACGTACACCACAGCATCGGGATACATGTCATTGGCGGGGTCAGAGAGTACATCGAGGGCTACCCGTTCATCCTGAGACGAAGGGTACAGGCTATATGCCCCAGGGAGGTCAATGACCCGCACATCGCCGGCATGGGGCAGCCGGAGGTATCCAAATTTTTTATCTACGGTAACACCGGGGAAATTGGCTACTTTTTGGCGTAAGCCGGTAAGTTGGTTAAACAGTGAGGACTTGCCGCTATTTGGATTTCCAACGAGTGCAATAGTGTTCATTCGCTTCGCAATTCGTAGCTCCTGATTCGATGGACAGAATCGATTTATTAATCGGCCAAAACTTCTAAAACAATGCTGTTGGCCTCAGCCGTTCGCAACACCATGTTGGTTCCATCCACTTTCAAATAATAGCCGCCATTGAAAGGGGCAATGCGAACAACCTGTACCTTGCTGCCCGGCAGCACACCCATGGTCATGAGTTTGCCGGCCAGGCGCTCGTCGGTGAAACGGCGCACCGTCCCAATTTTACCTTCTTTCATCTGTGCGACAGAATGGTCCATTGTTTATAATTTGATTGGCATTCAGGTGCTATAAATCTTGCACCAGTGCAATGTTAGTTATTTAGAATTACTCCACACAATGATTTCTTCCCTGTTACCCCAATTGCACTACTAAAAAGGCAGTTTTGGGGGGGTCAAGCCAAACATCCTTTAAAAATCAAGCCATCACCTTGGTGCCGATCCACTTTTTACCAGCCAGGTATTCTGCGATTTGGATGGCATTGGTGGCGGCTCCTTTGCGCAGATTATCAGCCACCACCCATAAATTCAGACCGTTTTCTATGCTATTGTCGCGCCGAATACGGCCGACGAAGACATCGTCTTTGTGTTTGGCCAAAAGTGGCATCGGGTACTTATTGGCTGCGGGATCGTCCTGAACAATGATGCCGGGAGATTTGCGCAGCAAACTTCTGACCTCAGCCACGTCAAAGGGCTTTTCAAATTCAACATTCAAGGCTTCGGAATGGCCGCCATCGACGGGCACCCGCACGGTGGTTGCCGTGATGCGAAGAGTTTTGTCCCCAAATATTTTGCGGGTCTCGTCCACCATTTTCATCTCTTCCCGGGTGTAGTCGTTTTTGAGAAATACGTCGCAATGCGGTATGCAATTCTCAAAAATAGGGTAGTGGTAAGCCATTTGATCTTTCCCGGGATGATTCCCCTTGAGTTCCGCCTGATACTGCTTCACTGCCTTTACACCGGTACCGGTGATGGATTGGTAGGTGGAAATGACAAGCCTTTTTATGTGGAAATGTTGATGCAGGGGAGCAAGAGCTACCACCATTTGAATCGTAGAACAATTCGGATTCGCTATTATTTTATCTTCAGGGGTCAGCACATGGGCATTCACCTCAGGCACTACGAGTTTTTTCGTGGGATCCATGCGCCAGGCTGAAGAGTTATCCACTACCGTGGTACCTGCAGCAGCGAATTTAGGTGCCCATTCCTTAGATACACTGCCTCCTGCGGAGAATATGGCCACATCGGGCCGGGCTGCTACTGCTGTGGCAAGGCCGATGACTTGGACGGATTTTCCCTTAAAGGATAATTCCCTGTTTACCGATCGTTCAGAGGCGACTGGCAATAATTGGGAGACTGGAAATCTGCGTTCCTGCAATACTTCCAGCATGACGGTACCCACTAAACCGGTGGCTCCAACAACTGCTACTTTCATTTTAAAAAAAAATTGCCCTGCTATTTGCAGGTTGAGTTAACCAAGAGTTTTCAAAACAGCCCACAAAGGTAAGAGAGTAATCTTTGGAAAAAAGATGCCAATCCCTATGCGTTGGAATGTTTTACAAAAAGATGATACTATTCATCCAACTATCCGGCCCATCTGGTCATCTTTAAAACCTCGTCAACCGAATTTTTATGGCCAGCAATTCAAGGTCTCTGAATTACTCCCTGAATTGCTAAATTGCCGCTATCTTGCGGCCCTTTATCCGTTATTAGACTTTTGAAATAATACGTTAAACAATGGACCTTCATCGATCATTTCATCAAAATCAAAATAATGAGCGTTCATAACTATCGTTTTATGAACCTTCTTTTTTTTCGTCTAAAGTCTTTTGTCTAATGTCAAATGTTCTGTTTTTATAAAAACCAGAGATAAAATGATGCGCACTTTATTTTTACTATCCATAATCACATTTCTTGCCTCCGTCACCTATGCCCAAGATTTCAAATTCGGAATAAAAGCTGGCATGAACCTCAATACATTCAGAGGCGATGCAGAGACTGATGATGCCGGGAATACTGTCGAAAGTTATAACAATAGCACTGGTTTCCACGTCGGAGCTACCTTTTCTTGGGAAGCCACAGAATTGATGGGCATGCGTGGCGAGTTCGTGTTTTCTCAGGAAGGTGGTGATCGCAAATTCGATGGGCCTTCTTATTACATCTTGCGGCCCACTTCTGAGAATCCGATTTACGCCACTGGCAACCGGAAAACAGCACTCAATGTCACCAATTCCTATCTCAAACTGCCAGTGATGGGTTACATTCGTCCGTTGCCCTGGCTTGAATTTCAGGCCGGTGCCAGCCTGGGTTTTCTCATTTCCTCCAACGGATTCGGAGATATTTCTTTTGAAGGCACTTCCACCAACGGCTCGCCCATTTCATTGCGGCATGAACTCGACGTCCGCTATTTAAGTGACAAGCCTGGTGAAGCTACCATCATCGACCCACCAAAGACAGTGCAGGTGGGTGGTGAAACCGTGCCTTACCCACAAACAGCTGGTGCTTATTTCGAATTTGCTGAAGACCGTGGTAACCTGTACAAAATAGTGGAATTGTCGGCCTTGGCGGGTGTTTCGGTTTATCTCAACAAAGGACTTTATCTGACGTTCCGGGCCAATTATGGCCTGAATGACCTTACCAAATCCAACGCCGATGTCTCTCAGGTGACCTTGGACGAAAACAACCAGTTCATTTCCCGTAACGACAAGGATACCAATGTTACGCTTCAGATGTCGGTTGGTTTCTCGTTTTAATTCCCGGTAAGAATGGTTTGAAAAAACCGGCCACGCGGTTAATTCCGGAATAATCAAATCTTAAGAGGCTATGTCCGGCGATAATTTTACACGCCTCCGGAAAATAAAAAGCCCTCCAGGTAAATTCAATATCTGGAGGGCTTTTCGTTTCCCAAAAACCTGCTAATCAAAATAAGCTCTCAATGATATGCTCTTCGGTAATGCTCTCGGCTTCCGCTTTGTAATTGCGCACTATGCGGTGGCGCAGTACGTATTTGGCAATCGCCTTTACGTCTTCTATGTCGGGAGAGTATTTCCCTTGAATAGCGGCATGGCATTTAGCTCCGAGTATGAGGTATTGGGAGGCACGGGGTCCTGCTCCCCAGGAGATATAATTATTGACCATATCTGTGGCGGCAGGAGTATTCGGGCGGGTCTTTGTGGCCAGCGAAACGGCATATTCCAGCACATTGTCAGCCACGGGAATCTTGCGTACTAATTGTTGATAAGCCAGGATTTCTTTGGCTCCCAAAATGTGTTTCAATTTGACTTCTTTGACGCCGGTGGTGCCCTTTACCACGTCGATCTCCTCCTGATAAGAGGGGTAGTCGAGCGTGATATTGAACATAAAACGGTCGAGTTGGGCTTCGGGGAGAGGGTAGGTTCCCTCCTGCTCGATGGGGTTTTGGGTAGCCAACACGAAGAACGGCGACGGCAATTGATGCCCTTCTCCGGCTACTGTCACCGAGCGCTCTTGCATAGCTTCCAAAAGGGCGGCCTGTGTCTTGGGTGGGGTCCGGTTGATCTCGTCGGCCAAAACTATGTTGGCAAACAATGGGCCCTGGTTGAAGTGAAAGTGGCGGTCTTCGTCGAGGATTTCCGAGCCGGTAATATCGGAGGGCATGAGGTCCGGGGTAAACTGTATACGCTTGAACTCCAGGTCGAGCACTTCTGCAATGGTGCTCACGAGCAACGTTTTCGCCAAGCCCGGAACACCAACCAGCAGGCTGTGGCCATTGGCAAAAAGCGAAATGATGACGCTCTGAACAACGTCGTCCTGTCCGACGATGATTTTCCCGATTTCCTTCTTAAGTTCTTTGTACGATTTTGCCAAAGCATCCACTGCTTCGACGTCTGATTTGTAGGCTGTTTCAGTCATGTGATACGTAATGTTGTAGGTCGTTTTGGCTTCCGGTAAAATAGCCGGATTGCAATAGTACGGGGACGTTTTGCCCGTTGTGTCAGGAACTCGGTAAAAACGGCCCAATGCAGGGATTTGTTTCGATGGGTTCCATATTTCCCCTCCCTGGCCACGAAACCAATTTATCCCTTCGACCAGGTAGCGCCGTCTTTCCCGTCATTCACCATAATGTCGAGGGCTTTGAGTACATCTCTTATTTTATCCGAAGTGGGCCAGTCTTTGTTGACTCTCGCGCTTTGGCGTATGTCGAGAATGAGGTTCATCAAGCCTTCCACGACGCCAGATCCCGAAGAGTCGCCGGCATCGTCGCGCAGCCCAAAAATATCGAAGATGAATCCGTGGAATGTCTTTTTGAGCCGCTCCAGCGTTCCAGGCAAAATTTCGTTGAAAGAAAGTTGCCCCCCCCTGATGCTGTTAATTTTTGTGACCAATTCGAAAAGACCGGCCAAGGCTCGCGGCGTATTGAAATCGTCGCACATATCGGCGAAGGCCTGGTCCATTGAGTCATTTAATTCTTTATCCAACCCGCCTGCGTTGCCGTTACCGGGGTGCTCCATGCCCTGTAAAACTTTATACCCTTCCATGAGCCGGCGATAGCCTTTTTCAGCAGCTTGCAAAGCCACGTCCGTCAAGTCGAGCGTACTGCGATAATGGGTTTGCAACATGAAAAAACGAACGACCATGGGTGAATATCCCTTAGAGAGGAGAGGGCTGGTGCCAAGGAATAATTCCGGTGGCATGATGGAATTCCCCTCGCTCTTCGACATTTTACGGCCATTGAGCAGCAGCATGTTCCCGTGCATCCAGTAGTTGACTGGGGCGTGCCCGCAAGCTCCGTAGTTTTGAGCGATTTCATTCTCGTGATGGGGGAATTTTAGGTCGGAACCGCCGCCGTGAATGTCGAAAGTTTCACCTAAATATTTGGTGCTCATCACAGAGCATTCGAGGTGCCAGCCGGGGAATCCCACAGACCATGGCGATTTCCACCGCATGAGGTGTTCCGGCGCGGCCTTTATCCAGATGGCAAAATCTGACGGGTGGTTTTTCTCCTCCTGGTTCTTGAGATTGTCGCGGCTTTCGGAAATGAGGTCTTCTATTTTGCGGCCTGAGAGCGCTCCGTAAACGCCATATTTTTCTGCGAATTTGACCGTGTTGAAGTACACGGACCCGTTTTTCACATAAGCCAGGCCATTGTCGAGGATGGACTGCACCATGTCCATCTGGTCCAAAATATGGCCGGTAGCCCTTGGCTCTATGCTTGGTGGCAATACGTTGAGAATGTGCATCATCTCGTGAAAGCCATTCATATAGCGCTGGACTATTTCCATCGGCTCCAACTGTTCGAGCCGGGCTCTTTTAGATATTTTGTCTTCCTCGCCACTGTCGGCATCTCCTTCTAAGTGCCCCACGTCGGTAATGTTGCGCACATAGCGCACATTATATCCCAGATACATCAGGTATCGATACACCACGTCGAAACTCACAAAACTGCGGCAGTTGCCAAGGTGCACATCGCTGTACACCGTGGGACCGCACACGTAAATACCCACATGCCCCTCGTTTACGGGCTTAAAAATTTCCTTTTTCCCTTTGAGGCTGTTGTGAATATGCAGTACTTTTTTCATGCGCGCAAAAGTATAATATTTGGAGATTTGTGTTCCATCCGGTAATGACAAAATATGGTAGACAGCTCGATTTATGTCATGTCGCAAGGCCGGTATAATGCCTCGTCACCCACCCGGAGTTAGTTTGACAGAAACGGGAAAATGATCGGAAAGTTCCAAATGATGGATGCGGTGGCTTTTTACTTTAAACCATGGGGAGGGTAGCACGTAGTCTATTCGCAGGGCTGGCAGCCTGCCAGCAAAAGTAGCCCCGATGCCTCCGCCTTTTTCCCGGAAGCTGTCACGAAGGTTTTCGGACAAAACGCGATACACATAAGAGGTGGGAGGGTCGTTGAAGTCGCCGCAAATGATCACAGTGTGGCGGACTCCGGCTGAGTGGCGCGCGCACCTCCGACTGCATTTTTTTTTTTTTTAATGATCCGGCGC
>CAZPHZ010000113.1:0-9391 GCA_964586035.1 uncultured Saprospiraceae bacterium | reverse complement strand
TTGGCGTTGTTCCGGCTTCTGAGGGCCCCCCCAGCCATCTCCCGGCTGGCCTTGGTTTTATGCGAAAATGTCGTCGAAGCGGACGTGACCATTGGCATCGTGGATACCGGTACCATCGCCGCTATAAGAATCAAAAATGCTACCCGGTGTGCGCAAACGGCCGCGAGGTCCTGTGCCACCGCCCCGGCCAAAGGATACGTAAGCAGAAGTTTTCAGGTCCGTCTTTTCATTGATAGTCCAATAATGGTTGAGGAACGCCATCGGCTTGTGATAAAAGTTTTTACGCCAAGTAAATTCCTCTCCATTCAGTGTACCGGTTACCGGATTGAAACGAATGCCTTTGTCGAGAAAAGTTTGCAGATACAATTTATCATATCTACTGAACGTACGCTGGTGGTGCCATTGCGGCGCGCCCACCGCCGTAAAGGCCAAAGTATGATTGTCGTTGAAAGTTTTTGACAAAGACAGGAAATAAGAAAATGCCCTGAATTTGGTGCCATCCACGTAGCCATCGCCGCGCGTATGGGTGAATTGTGCGGTGGCAGCAAAGCCCTTGTCGTTCAGGCCGCTGGCCAACATCACGCCATATTTTTGGTAGCCGTCGTTGCCCATGCCTACGCTCACTTTAGCGCCTTTCTTGAAGTCGGCGGCATTGGTGACAATGTTGATGGAACCGCCGACGGAGGGGACAACCGTTTTGGCAGCACCGAGACCGCGTTGCACCTGCATGGTGCTCGTCACGTCAGAGAGGCCGGCCCAGTTAGACCAGTACACCCAGCCGTTTTCCATGTCGTTTACGGGGATACCGTTAATCATCACAGCGGTATTTCTTTGGTTAAAACCGCGGACGTTGATACGGGAATCACCGAATCCTCCACCCTGCTTTGTGACGTAGATGGAAGGTGTGTTGCGCAAAATTTCGGGATACTCCTGGTTGCCTATCAAGGCTTCAATTTGGTCGCCTTTGATGGTTGAGACAGCCACCGGTGTTTTCCTATCGATGGCCACGGAAGCGATGACATTCACTTCGGCCAGGCCAATGGCCCCGAAATTCAGGGAAACATTTCCCATGTCAACATTGCTACCGGCAACCGTAACCTCTTGCTCGGTAGTTTCATAGCCGGTGTAAGAAACAACCACGGTGTAGTTGCCATCGGCCAAACTACCAATGGCAAAGGTACCGTCGATGTCGGTAATTGTACCTGCCGTAGTGCCCGAAGGACCTCTGGCAATGACAGTAGCACCGATGAGTGCTTCTTTCTCGTTGTCAACTACAGTCCCGGAAACGCCTCCCTGACTGTAAGAAGTGATAGCCATGACGGACATGAACATCGTCACGGCAATAAGACGTGTGAACAAATTTCTCATAAAAATAGAATTTGGTTAAACGTTTAAATAGAAAGGACAGAGGCCCTTTCAGGAAATATGTTGGTCAAAAGAAACTAGCGATGGAATGGGGGAGCGGGCATTTTACTCGTATGCCAGCCTAAAAAGCAATAGATAAGAATTCTTGAAGAGCGTACCGGTAGGAACGTGGGTTAGTGTTTGTATCATAACTGCTATGTTTAAAATGCGCTAAACCTGTTTCGGGGATTCTAATTCGAAAAGCACAATGCCAGGTGCAGTTCAATTTCATTCGACGGCAAAAGTAAGTTTTATGCTAAACCCTGACACAACAAAGGTATTAAGCCATCTTTAATTTTTTGTAAAAACACAGCATCTTATTCTGCCACGAGCACAATTTTTATCCCATCGGCTTTGGCCACTTCTTTTAAAAAACTTCGCCATTCGAAATATTCTGTGGCAGGCAAGCTCACCGAGTGCCGTTCAAAACGACGTTCGAGAATTATCTTTCCCGGCTCCACAACAGTGTTAAGATGGTAGTGTCCATAATCGGAGTCAAGAGTTAAATTTTCCGGAGGCATGCTTTCCACTTTGTAACCACGGGGAAGCAACAATGTGATACTATCCACCTCCAGACCGGTCTCTTTGGACACCACTGGATGCCGCCGCTTTTCGATGGCTGGCGGCACATCGCCGAATGGGTTGGTAGCATTTGCCGGAACGAAAAGCCGCTTACCGGCTTTGGAACCGAACCGGGCCACTTGCGCTGTGTAACTCACCTCGGCAGACGGTTGTGATTGAGAAGGTTGGAATTCGAGTTTTTCCAACTTGAAGCCCGGCAGCGAACTGGCCTGCTGAAATTCTTTCCGGCACTCTTCATCCGGGAGATTGGCCTTGGCGTAACGGAACCATTCGTGTTTTTTGCCAGTATAATGCCCCTGAACTTCCACCGTGGCGCTTCCATCTGATTTCAATTTCACCGTGGAGTTTCTTATTGCACAACTGGCGACGGGGGGCAGCTCCGGTGTCCGCACCATCTTGCCGCCGTCTTTTGTGAGCAGCAGTACATTGCGCCCCGCATTGGAGGCCCCGATGTAATTCACGGGATAAGTATTGCTGGTGCATTCTAACCAGATGTCGTCGGAGGGCACGTACAAAATCATATGGTTGAAAGAAGGCAACGTGAAATCTTGGGTTATCTCGTAAGGCATATCGCCATTGTAGATGAGTACGGGATAGGAGGTGATACCGGCTTCGGTGAGCAGGGATTTCATAAAATTGCTGAGGGCTTTGCAGTCGCCATACTTTTTTTCTTCGACATACTTTGCAGAAAAAGGCTGGTACCCACCGATGCCGAGTTGAATACTCACATACCGCAAATTGTGCTGCATAAAACGATACAATGCTTCTATTTTGGCACTGTCTGTTGCTAAACCCCCTGTGAGTTCTTCCACTTTCGCCTTCATCGCGGGCGACAACTCATCCCGGCCTGCCATTAGTTTGTTCATGAACTGGCCGTAGGCCTGCCAGCTTTCCATACTGCCGGTATAGCCTTCTATTTCAAAAGTATGCGGTGAAATAAGCACCTGCGGCAGTATCTCCGTGGAACGGGGACAGTAAGGCTCGTAAGGGATAGCGGGCAGGTTGGTGGTTGTCCATTCCAAGGTTTTGAGGCCGGAAACATTGGTTTCAAGCGGCTTGATATCTGTATTTAGAGCCTTATAACTGACGTCCAGATTCTTGGGTAGGACGAGTGTGTAAACCGAGTTTTGTACGGAGGTGTTGAACCACTGAATCTTCCAGTCGGGATAAGACATCAAATCGGAATAGTGAATGCTGAATTCAAACTCGACGGTGTAAGGATAGGTCTTGTAATTGACTTCTACAATGTTGTATTTATCGTCCTGGTAAATAGAATAGCTGGGAATTGCACTTTCCACCCTCACTTCGTCTTTTTTGATATTGCGTACGAGTTGCCCCAGGGCATCGTATATCTTCCCTTTTATTTTTTCAATCTTTCTGGAGGGGCTGCTCGCCAAAACTAATCTGTTATCCGTGCTTTTTTCATTTAGAATGGTAACTACCAGTTTCTCATATAGCCGTGCTTCGCCGGGCGATTTCACGCTGAAAGAGATTTCCTGATTTCGGATGACGCTGTTGGCGTTTTCCATCAGTTCCGGCGTAAGGCCCAGAACGGAATAACCGGCATCATCCTGACCCCATGCGAGGAGGGGCAGCAAAAGAATTGATAAAGTGAGTATGCGCATATAATGATGTAGTTAATAGGTGCTTATCTTTTTTATCTAACAGAATGCCCTTCGTTTCAGCTGAACGGCATTTATTCATACCCTATCCTTTTTTAAGTACAAGCTGCTCGCCGAACTTTTCCTCCACCATACTAAAGAAGTTTCGAAGTCCGGCGTATTCCTCGGGTTCATATCGCAGCTTGTTTATTTTCAAAGTGCTTATCATTTGAAACTGGGTGCCCTTTTGGCTGAGTTGAAATTGGAAGCTCGCACCATTATCCGGCAAAGACATGCGCACAGGTTCAGGCATATCTTCAATGACGTACCCTTCAGGTACTGTAAGATTCAGAATGATGCGCTCCGACATCGGGTAAGGTATGTCCACGGGGTAGGCGCGCTCCTGCACTTTGAAGGGGTTTTCATCAAACCCGGTCATAATAGCGGGAGTCAGGTAAATGAAATCGCCGCTGACCTGTGCCATGTCTGGCAAATGGCAGATGGCAACCACCTTAAGAGGCTTTCCAGTATCGAGTTGATTTTCGACGGCCACGGAATCCACTATTGCATCGGGGAAATAGCCGGTGATGAACTTTTTGCCATTCACTACCCCGGCGGCACCCTGCAAAGCCTGCCTTTTCCCCACGGCGCTGTACCCGTTGGCGCTTATGGTAAAGGTACCTTTCATGCCGCCTTCCTCATCCAGTTCACACGATACGAAATACGTATCTTTTGCGCCTGGCGGAACGAGATCCACCCATTGGGGATTGTCTTTTATCACCACCCATGCCTGCCGGTTGAGGGCATCGGGTGCGGGAAATCCGGGCGGACGAAACTGGTTGCCCAGGTCAATCCAATACGAGTGTTCCCCATCAAGCGCAAGAACCATGACGTGGTTGAATTGGTCGAGCAGGGGGTACATTTGCATATGCGATCCATTTGAGCGGGTACTCACAAGGGCAGGATAAGCCTCCACACCGGCCTCCCGGAGCAGGGCCACCATCAACAGGTTCATCTCGCCGCTGCGTGCGGATTTTTTTTCGAAACAGTCGTTCAGGGAATTGCGCACAAACATGCCGTTGATGCCTTCGCAATTGATGTTCGATAATAGGAAATAGTATAAAGCATGGATCTTCTCAGTGGTGTTATTTGCGCCGGCGAGAGCCCCCTGCGCTGCCTCCCATGCCTTGCTGTAATTTCTTTTCTTTGAAAATTGATCGCCGAATGACGACATAGAAAGCAGGTCCTCAGCCACTTTCGTCCAGGAACTCATCACCTGTTCGGGAGCTGAATTGGGATATTTTACCTGTTTCAATTGAAAGCGGATGCGCGCATAATAATCCGACATGGTGGTGATGTAGCTCTCCTCTTTCAGCGCCGGCACATTCTGCATGGCCAACCTGTTGTAATTGATGCGGGCTTTTACCTTCGAGCTACCTCCCAGGTATACATCCTTATACTTTGAGTCGCTCTCATTAACGTCCAGACGACGGCCCTGTGTGATGAAAATGTATTCATACCATTCTGGAATCTCCAACTTCAATTCACTTGTCCTCACTGGAATATCGTCCTGAAAATACCACTCCGGCAACTCGAAAAAGTATTTCGAGCTTAGCTCGTATTTGTATTCCAGCACGCTGCCTTCCTGTAGGTTGGGACAGGAAAAACGCACCTGTGACCAGTTTTTATTCACTTTTTCTGTGAAAAATTCCTTCTTGCCAACTGAGGCCTTCGAACCATCGGGATTATAAACTGTGGCCTTGAGGCCGTACACTTTTTGCAATTGGTCAGCGCTGTAAAACGGGATGTTGATATCCCCCTTTTCATACCCGGAGCGGTGGAAAATCTTGATGCGTTTGTGGCGCGAAAGAACATACCGGATGTCTTCCGTTCTGAAATCGAAACGGAGCCAGCCATAATCGCCGAGCACCATCGCCGCCGCCGTGGAGTCAGAGGTACAGCTTGTCATGGCCATATCGGCTTCGGGGATTTTGCCAAACTTCATCGGGCTTTTTTGCGACAGCAAACTTTGCGAGCTAATGAATAGAAAGGTAAGGGTAAGAATGAGGAATCGCATGGGTAATAGTATAGGTTTAATAAAGTGATTACGGTGGGTAAGCCGGGAGCACAAAAAAATAGTGGCCCTGCTCAATCGCCCTTTTTTTTGAGCACGATCATCTCTCCGTACTTCTCGGTCACACGGTCGAACAATTCTTTAACCCCGTTGTATTCCTCCACTTTGAACATCGCCTTCTTGATTACTATTTTAGCAAGTACATCTATTTCTCCGTTCCCTTTATCCTCCACAGCGAAATGTAAACTGCCACCATTGGCAGGCAGGACATAATGCACGGATTCGGGCAATTCCTCCAAAGCATACCCCTGTGGGAGTTGGAGTTTCATCAGGTAATACTCGGTATATGGATAGGACATGTCCACCGGGAACAGCCTTTTGTTCAACTTGAATGGCGATTCGAAAAAGTGGGAGTAAAGCACCGAAGGCAAATACATAAAATCACCCGACGACTGTGCTGCTCCGGCGATATGGAGCCATAGCGAATCGGCAAATGGCTCGCCGAGTTCATCGAGGTGGATGCATTTCACGGAATCCAATTTCAAGCCGGGAAACTGTTCCCCGATGCGGGCCTCCCAATGTTTTTTTATGTCATTATTTTTATAAAAACGGCGTTCGGGGATGGCGTTATAACCCCGGTAGATGCCAGTCATTAGGCCTGATACGTCTCCGGTTTCAGAGAGCGACATTTCCAAAATGAAAAAATCCCCGGAATTGGCAGGCGGCTTAATATCCATCCACGATGGCGACCCCGTTTTCATGAGCCAGCCCCGGCCGTTGAGGGCATCCACATTGGGATAACCGGGCGGGTTAAGCGGCTCAGTCAGGTCCATTATTAGAGGCTTTGAATCAGGCAGGGCAAACACCATCATGTGGTTGAATTGATCAATCAAGGGATAGCCTTCTATCATTTTTCCGTGAGAGCGGGTACTGGTGAGCAGGGGGTAGGCAGTGATACCTGCCTCCCGAAGCGTGGTTAGTAGCATCATGTTCAGGTCACAGCTTTTGAGGTCCTTCTTTTTTTCAAAAATATCAGTCAGCTTTTCGGTCTGTGTCCACATGGAAAACCGGCCGTTCCACTCGAAATTTTTGGAAAAATAGTCGTAATAAAAGCGGGCTTTCTCGGTCTGAGTGCTCAACTCTTCGGTCAGGGGGAGCATCTGCTGCACCATCTTTCTGTAGTTTGGTTTTTTCTGGTACTGCTGCCCAAAGTAGGGCTGGTTGTCCAGCTCCTTTTGCAACTCTTTCCAGGTGCTCATTATATTTTCAATATTTCCATCGGGATGGCGGACTTCGTTCAACTGAAACCTGATTTTGGCAATATAATCGTCGAGGGTGGTAAGGTATGGCTCCGGTGTCATGGCCGGGGCATTCTGCAAAATATAGCGCCGGTTGGAAATACGGAAAGTTCCGTTGTCTCCTTTGAACACATTCATGCCGTTCTGTTCGGTTATAAACTGCATGCCCTCTTTTCCCTGAAAAAGGTAGGAGTACACGAAATAGTTTGGAAATTCCACCCTGAATTCGCTGTATCGAGTAGGAATATCATCCTGAAAATACCAATCATGCAATTGCTCGATGGAGCTGGAATTGATGACATAAGCATACTCGATCACACAGCCTTCCTGAACTTTTGGAAAGGTAAATTTGGCTGCCGACCATTTGTCGTTCACCTCTTCGATGAATACATCTTTTTTATTCAATTTCACCTTGCTGCCGTCGGGCAATTTTATCTGGGCGCGGTCGAAATAAAATTTCTCCAGTTTCTTGTAGCTGTAAAAAGGAATGGATACGTCGGCATACCCAAAGCCGGAGCTTTTTAAGATTTTTATGCGCTTGTGCCGGGTAAATTTTTGCCGGAAGGCCTCACTACCCCGAATAACCTTGCATTCGCCAAAATCGCATAGCACGACTGCGTCCGCAGTGGTGTCGGGCTCATAAACAGTCATCGCCAGGTCTTCTTTCGGAATCTTACCGAATGCCATGGGCGGCGGAATGTTTTGACAAAATGAGGAAACAGGTAAACAGAGAATTAGCGCAAGGCACCAAAGGGTAGGTGTTTTCATCACCGGATCTTTTGGATAGCGAACTTGCCGGGGTTTCGTTCTTTCTGTGCGGAACGTATGGACTCCAATATTGGCTTCGGCCTCGTGTTGGTTCCGAAGATAAAATCCTTACAAGTTCAGGTTAGTGTGGTCCGGGTGATATCTATGGTCGCGCTGTAAATATAGGGAATTTTTTTTTCCGCCCAAGTCCGGCATGATGGCGGAATGAATCGTGATTGATTACCACGCTTTCATTCAGCGAGTAAGGCCATAGTTGATAAATGAGCTAACACCTTTTCAAAAAAAACCGGGGACTCCCCAGTGCGATGAAGAGGCCCCGGTTTTGAACCTATGGCCTGGAATTATTTCGCCGCCCGGATGATGGTATTTTCTTGTATCCAGCACGGCACGAAATAGGAATCGCCCTCTTTCAGCAGGTGTTGAAAAATATCACCTCCGCTGGGCATATACTGTGTGTATTGTTTTATCATTTGATTGGCCTTAGCTGCCACACTTGGGTCTATGGATTTGGCCTTTTGCCACATGTCCACTGCGGGCCATACCACAACCTGGCTGTCCCAGCCGCGGCCCGGCCCACACAATGGGCCGCTCGATGCGTAAAGGGTACCTATCAGCATATAAGGCTCCCCCCAACCAGGACGCAGGGCCGCCGCCCGGCGGGCATATTGCCGTGCACGCGGGAAATTTTTCAGATAGGCAAAATATATCTTGGCAATGACGAGGGTGATCTGTGCCTTTTGCTCTACATCGGTCATATTTTTCAATAGGTCTTCATAACAAGAAATTGCACCCCGGTATTTACCCTCTCTCAACATGGCATTACACTCTTCTACCGGGCTCGTGGGTTCCGTGTAGCAATGCTCCATGTACGCTGACTTCACTTTTTCAAACGTGGTATTTCCTCCACCGCATTGTCCCCATTTCAAACGGCTGTAGGTTTTTACGATGACATCGCAGTCGGTGGGGTTGGCTTCAAATTCAGGATAGTATTTGGCTTCGTAATAGTCACAATCGTAAAAACCTTCGACGGATTCCAGGGCCTCGAGCCTTGCAGGTGCATATTCGTTGATAATTTTCCAGTTCTCGCAATCGCTGCCCTCACAACCGGCCAGTCCATTTTCGATGGCCTCCGTGATGACTGCTGTGTAATGCTGAGCCTCCGTTATGGGTATTTTTTCGCTAAGGGTGAGTTCTACGAGCAGGGCTGTGAAGGGGTTGAGGATGAAATAGCGGGGAATCCCCTTGTCCATTTCGATGGACTTTTTGAATAAAGCATACTGCTCTTCTTTTAACAGAAGCCCGGGGTATTTAAAATAATAGTCGAAAGCCTTGAGACCTGTGGCAAAGCCCCCGTCGGGATAGCAATGCTCCATTTCATCGTACAGGGCCATTATTTTTGTCAGGTATTCCTGTTTTTGGGCGGTATCCTGTGCCATGTAGTGTTCGTAAAATTTGACACCGTCTGTGAAAACGTTGGTCCTTTTGCCATCGGCGGCAGCAGCTACTTCGTGCACTTTTTGCCATTTTTCAAAAGCGGCGTCCCAGTCCTTTGCTTTCATAAAATCGCGATACAGCACAAAATCTTCCAAAGCCTGGTCGGGGTATGGCGCGTCGCTGAATGTGGGGCAGGGGTTGGCGGTTTCTTCCGGCGGCAGGGAAGTAGA
>CAZPHZ010000112.1:0-9405 GCA_964586035.1 uncultured Saprospiraceae bacterium | reverse complement strand
GCTTCAGCAATCTATTGACACAAAACGCCAAAACAGAGACTTTAAAGAAAACAACCGCCCATTATTGGATGTCCGGCATTATCTGCTCTTTTGCCAACATCCGCCGGTGTATACCCTCGGCAGATCAGGTTCTGCGCAGCATCTGCTTCTCGACGAGCAGGGCCTCCATAACAAAGGCATCGAGTTTTTCAAAATTAACAGAGGCGGTGATATCACTTACCACGGTCCGGGGCAAATAGTAGGCTACCCGATTTTCGACCTCGACTGCTTTTTTACAGATGTGCACCGTTATGTGCGCTATCTCGAAGAAGCCATCATACGCACACTTGCAGAGTACGATATAGAAGCCATGCGCATCAAAGAATACACCGGCGTTTGGCTGCCGCAAACGAATGTTTTTCCAAAAAGAAAAATCTGCGCCATCGGTGTACACCTCAGCCGGTGGGTCACCATGCATGGCTTTGCGTTTAACATAAACACAGATTTACAGTATTTCAACCACATCATCCCCTGCGGCATTACGGATAGCGACAAAACAGTTACTTCGTTGGCCAAAGAGCTTGGCAGGAAAGTGGATGAGGAGGAGGTGAAACAAAAACTGAAAAAACATTTTGCTTCTGTTTTCGGATTCGAATTTGCCGAATCCTATTCTCAGACTTGAATCTTATCCAATGAAAAAAGATATTCCCCAACATAAGGTCGCAGAATTAGCCATTGCCATCGTTCCCCGCGATGAAGATTTGTTTGCCAAAGACGGACTCTGGGACGTGTTCGTCATCAATTTGAGGAATCAGCGCATTCAAAATGTACTCGTAAATTCCCGCGGTTATGGCGAATTGGAGGGTGAGCCCATGAAAACTACCATCCTCCGGCACTTTTTCGAGGAAATAGGCCCTGAGAAAGCCTGCCATCTCGAACCCATTCAGACAAAACTATTCTCCATCGCCAATGAATTCTGGGTGAGTTTCACCTTTGACAATTATATGTACGACAAAAAATACGTCTTCGTGAAAGGCAGTATCACCCAAGATAATTTGACACTCATTCCCCTGATCAACCGAAAGGGGGTTATGATAAAATGAGACAATAATTCAATGAAACCCAAAAAAGTAAGAGAATCTATGACGACCATCACCGAAATGGTGATGCCGAACGACACCAACCCGTTGGGAAACCTGATGGGAGGTAACCTCATGCGGTGGATGGACATTGCCGCAAGCATCTGTGCCGGCAGGCATTGCGAAGCGCATGTGGTGACAGCTTCTGTGGACAATGTGTCTTTTCAGAAGCCCATCACACTTGGGGAAGTAGTCGTTCTCAATACCCGGTTGACCCGCGCATTTACCACCTCGGTTGAAATATTTGTGGAAGTATTTGCCAACGACATCAAAGGAGGCAATTCGCGCAAATGCAACAGTGCGTATTTCACTTTTGTAGCACTCGATGATAAAACAAAGCGACCCATCCCGGTGCCGCAGGTAATCCCTGCAACCGGCGAAGAACAGCAATTGTATGACGGGGCCGCGCGCAGGAGGGAGGTACGCTTAGTTCTCGGCGGCCGGATGAAGCCGAATGAGGCAACGGAGATAAGAGCATTCTTCGGAAAAATGTGACCCGCCTTTAAGACATGCCTTTATACATCAAAAAAAGGAGAAGCATCAGGATGACTACCGCAATAGCCAACACGGTGAAGAATTTCTTGGAATCCCGCTTGTCCAAAGTAGCCTGTCTTTTTTTTCTTTTCAGTGACATAGTCTATCTGGTTTATTCTTAATGCTTTAAGTCACCTGGTCTGCGTTATGGCTCCTGGTATTATCCATTAGCCTGAGGCACCAAATGATCAGCCACCAAGGTAAGAAATCCTTAAAAAATAATTTGAAATTTTTGCCTTCCACTTTGACGTGCGGTCTTCACCATGTTATTATTGACAGCAAACCTTTGCCTCCATTATTGTCGACAACCAGATAATCCTCTATTCGGACTATGAACTTGTTTATAATATTGGACATAGCCGAACCCGCATCTGCTCCACCAGCCAATGGAAACAGCCCTGGGCATGCGTCCGGGGCTGTTTTTGAAAAAAGTCCTTTATGAAAATTTACCCAATTTTTGCCATCAGAAGCAGTAATCATTCGCCTCGATGAGTGCGTCGGCTATCTTTCTGCGGGCGTCTTTCACATTTACCGGCGGGTATTTCGTGAAGCGTTTCACCCCCATGAGGAAGGTTTTCAGCAGGTCGCCTTCGGCGAAAGAGGCGAGGGCGTCGGTGGCACTTTTGTGCATGCGGGCCGTGGCATCGTTGAAGAAAACCCGGAGCATGGCGTCGTAGATTTCCTGCGGCTGCTTTTTGTCTGTCAGGCCATTCAATTTCTCCACCCGCAACAGCAGCGATTCAGCGGCAAAAGTGTCAATCATCATGTCGGCTACATTCATCACAATTTCCTGCTCTTCTTTGATATTCAGTTGGCCGTCCATTTGCATTTTCACGGCAGCACCAGCCGTCATCAGAATGATTTTCTTGAAATCCTTTAACGCTTTCCGCTCTTGACCATAAGTTCCTTCCGGGCTATCGAATGACGGCATCGAGGAGAGCTCTTTCTGCACCTCCCACGCCGGTCCAACCATGTCAATCTTGCCCTTCATGGACCGCTTCAGCAATTGTGAAACCATGAGCAAGCGGTTTATTTCATTGGTGCCTTCGTAGATGCGGTTGATGCGGGCATCGCGGTAGGCATGGGCGGCGGGATATTCTTCAGAAAAGCCATAGCCCCCGTGAATTTGCACCATTTCATCCACCACATAATCGGTCACCTCCGAGCCATAGACTTTAGAAATAGCACATTCCACGGCGTATTCTTGAGCGGCTTTGAGCATGGCGTCGGAATAGACTGCCCCGGCGTCCATGAGGGCTTTTTTCTTATCCTGCAACAAGTCGGAGATGCGGTAACTGGCGCTTTCGACAGCGAAAGTGCGCAAAGCCTGCTCGGCCAACTTGTATTTTATTGCGCCAAAATTTGAGATGGATTGTTTAAATTGCTGCCGCTCGTTGGCGTACTGCACCGACGTGGCGATGGCCGTTTTGCAGCCCCCCATACACATGACCCCCAATTTGAACCGACCGATGTTCAGGGCGTTGAAGGCGATGAGGTGGCCTTTGCCGGCTTCACCCAGCAAGTTTCCGGCCGGCACTTTCACATTTTCAAAAAACACCTGGCGGGTGGACGAACCCTTGATGCCGAGCTTGTTCTCTTCCGCACCGAGGGAAATACCGGGCGTATCCCGCTCGACGATGAAACCGGTGAATTTGTCGCCGTCGATTTGTGCGAAGACGATGAACATATTGGCAAAACCGGCATTGGTAATCCACATTTTTTGGCCGTTGATTATATAGTGCTTGCCATCATCGGTGAGGTCGGCGCGGGTTTTGGCCGAAAGGGCGTCGGAGCCGGAGCCAGGCTCGGTGAGACAATAAGAGGCTTTCCACTCACCGCTGGCGAGTTTGGGCAGGTACTTTTTTTTCTGTTCTTCGGTGCCAAAATAGAGGATGGGCAACATGCCGATACCTGTGTGGGCAGCTATCGTAGTGGCGAATCCTCCTCCCATGGCACCCAATTCCTCGCTGATGATGGTATTGGTATTGGTGTCGAAAGGCATGCCTCCGTATTCTTCGGGGATGTGGGCTTTTAAGAGGCCAAGCTCACCGGCCTGCTCCATCAGCTGGGGCTGGTGGTCCAGTTGGGCAATCTTTCCGCCTGCTTCTTTGCGAAAATCTCTCACCATCTGTTGCACCATTTTCTGCTCTTCGTTGAATTCTTCGGGGATGAATGTATCTTCTGCCCGCGATTCTTTAATGACAAATTCTCCTCCTTTGAGGACATTGGATTTCACGAGTGTGTCTTGCATGATGTATAAATTTTGAAAAGTGGGAATATTGTTTAGCGAATTTTCGCAAACAAAATTAGGGCGATTACCTTAAACAGACAAGAATCATTGCCAATATGTTGGCGAATTTTCGCTAAATTTTCGTTAAAGCTCGATGTAGTCCCGGAATTGCCGGAACGGAAACTCAAAAAAAATCAACCTCCACACCTCTTATTCCATTCATACGGCATACCATCGATAAGGTTTATTAAACCCTGGCAAAATGACTTTTATCAGGTAAACGCCGGTATTTCTCAAAATAAATTGCCGGTTCGAAAGAAATAACCGCTATTGCTTTCGTTTATACTTTCAAATAAGAAATATTCTCCTGCTCCCAGTTTCACTTTTTTGCCGGGAGTCATCTAATCACCCGTAAACTGTACGACTTATGAAAAAAATTGGAATGAGCGTCAATCCCATCTGGATCGCCGCCACTTTGGTTATCAACACCGTAATTACTTTGCTTCTTTTCCACAATTTTGAAAAATCGCAAGTAACTAATATTGACCAGCAGAAGTCTCCCGTCCAGTTTGTGAATTATAAAAACACTCCCCTGAATGCCAGCCCAACCATCCCTTTCGATCTGCCCCAGGATTTTGTATCAACAGCGAACTTGGTCACTTCTGCCGTTGCGAACATAACTGTCCGCAGTAGCTCTGCAATCGAGGGCTACTCCGGTGGTTCAGGCGTCATCATTTCACACGATGGATACATCATCACCAACAACCACGTGGTTGCCAGCGGCGGGAATGTACAGGTGACGTTGACGAATAAGAGGATTTATACGGCCGTGGTGGTGGGCACCGACCCCACGACCGACCTGGCATTGCTGAAAATCGACGAAAGCGATTTGCCAGCTATTCAATATGCCAACTCGGACGACATCAACGTAGGTGAATGGGTGCTGGCCATCGGCAATCCGTTCAACCTCAGCTCAACCGTCACGGCAGGCATCATCAGCGCCAAAGGACGCAACATCAACATTTTGCCCGGCATGTATTCCATTGAATCATTTATACAGACCGACGCCGTTGTCAACCCTGGCAATAGCGGGGGCGCGCTCGTCAACATTGCCGGCGAACTGGTAGGAATCAATTCCGCCATCATGAGCGAATCCGGCGGATACGAGGGATACTCGTTTGCCATCCCGTCCAACTTAGTAAAAAAAGTGGTGAACGACCTCAAGGAATTCGGGAAGGTACACAGGGCGGTACTGGGCATTACCATCCTCGACGTGAACAACGAAATCGCCACAGACCTCGGTCTCAAGGCGGTGGAAGGGGTTTTTGTGCGGGATGTGGCCAAAGCTTCCAGCGCAGACCGCGCCGGGCTGCTCGTAAACGATGTAATTATTTCCGTGAATGGAACGAAGACCAAAACCGGCCCCGAATTACAAGAGCAGATAGCCAGCTACCGTCCCGGCGATGCCATAAACCTAGAAGTGATTAGGGAAAATAAGGTGCTCAAACTGAAGAATGTGGTGCTCAAGCAAAAAGAGGATACCAATTTTGGAAACCGGTAAAAGCTGTTCCGCCACCTGCCGGTTGTTCGGCAGGTGGCGGTTGACATTAAGATTTATTGGCATATAAATTGCTTCTTCAGAAGAACAGAAACAACGTAAATCTGATTATTAAAGGCAATTTTCTTTCAACAACAAACCCCTTCATTTTGTGGTGCATGTGAAACAAACTCTTTGAGAAATTTTACAAACATTCACCAACCCGGTCCCGAAGCAAATCTACCCCGTGAATTAGCTTCGGGATTTTTTATTACAAACAATCTTTGTTCACGCCCAACACGTATTTTTCCACCACCCCGATTTGCACTGCCGCTCCGGCCCCTTTGAATCCGTCTATCATGTCATCCTTCAATTCTTTAGCTGCCATATTCGTCAGTTGGCGGGCAATGGGTACGTAAGACCAATGCCATTTTTCCTCGTTGTAACCATTGGGGCGTTCCGGGCCTTTTTTGGAGTAGGGCTGGCAAAACCCGAACGCCGCTCCATGTGCAGTCAGCCAATCATAGACCGGCTTGCCGGGGCCTTGCTCAAAGGTGTAATTGTCGAGGTCATTCAGGTCGATGTCGGTGCCCCAATGGTGGCGGGAGGTGCCGGGCATGGAGCTGTATTCGAGAATTTTCAGCGCCCGTGTTTTTGGGCCGGGGTACCTTTGGGCGGCGTTGGTACCGTTTTCGATGCGACGGGCCCCCGTCCATTTCGCCTCCCATATTTGTTTTTGGCGGTCGAAATTGCGGGTGGCGGAAATGATGGACAGGTTGATGCCATCCGTTTTGGCAGCTTCCCACATTTTTTCAAAAGCGGCGTAAGTCTCTTTCCGCAAAAAATAGGGATCGCCGTCGGTGTATTTGGCATCTACCGCCACAAAATCGGGATGTTGTGCCGGATCGAATTTACCCATGAGGTAATCTATGGTGAAACCGGAGACTGCAGACCCCGGCCTGCGGTGCGGGGCTTCCTTCGGTCGCTGCGGACTTTTAACTCCGGCCTGCGGTGTGGGGCTTTCCTCAGCTGCTACGGCCGCCACATTGGCCGTCTGGCCACTGCCTTGCACATCGGTGCAGCCGTCGAGGATAACCATTGCCACCAATAATAAAAGGAAAGTTTTCATACAGGGTTTATTTCTGTTTTTTCAAAATTAGTGGTCTCCTTTCGCCTCGTTCCAGAGGGCGTCCATTTCGGTGAGGGTCATGTCGTTGAGGTTTTTTGGAGCATTGGCTTCGATGTATTCGAACCGCTGTTTGAATTTGCGGTTCACCTTTTCGAGGGCCGTTTCCGGCTCAATGTCCAGAAACCGGGCGTAGTTGATGAGGGCAAAGAGCACGTCGCCGAATTCCTCTTCCTGGCGCTCGCGGGATTGGCCCTCTGCCACGGCCTCCTGCAGTTCTCCGATTTCTTCTTCCACCTTTTCCCAGACCTGTTCGGTGGTTTCCCACTCGAAGCCCACTTGTGCGGTCTTTTGCTGCATGCGCCAGGCTTTTACCAGGGCGGGCAAAGATTGCGGCACCCCGGCGAGCAGGGATTTTTTGCCTTCTTTCAGTTTGAGCTGCTCCCAGTTTTTCTTGACGTCCTCCTCTCCGTTCACCACCACGTCAGCGTACACGTGCGGATGGCGGGCCACGAGTTTTTCGCACACGGCATGGAGCGCCGTGCCGATGTCCCAGGCCTTTTGCTCTTCCGCTATTTTTGCATAAAAAACCATGTGGAGCAGGAGGTCGCCGGTTTCCTCTTTGATGCCGTCGAGGTCTTCGTCGAGGATGGCATCGGCCAGCTCGTAGGTTTCTTCGATGGTCAGGTTGCGCAGGGAATGAAAGGTCTGTTTGCGGTCCCAGGGGCATTTTGCCCGCAGGTCGTCCATGATTTGCAAAAGGCGGCCAAAAGCCTCCAATTTTTGCGGAAGATTTGCCACCGTATTTTCAGAGAGATTGGGCTTTAAAATCATTTTGGGTTAATTTTGCGGAGCAATGAGGCTCCTTTCGAAAGGCTGCAAAGTTAAACTAATCCAACGGGGCCTTGTTCTTCGTGGTAACTTTTTCAAACTATTTGCCCCCTGGAATTACAGTGGCCAAATCATCATCTTCAAGCGCAACGCATGAGTTTCCTCAATACTTTTCTCGCCATCTTTGCCTTTGTCGGCATCGCCATCATAGCCATGAACATCGGTTACATCTTCAAGAAGAGAGAATTCCGGGGCAGTTGCTCTTCCAACAACCCCATGTTGGCCGATGAATTCGGCGCCTGCCCTGTTTGCGGCAGCAAAGCCGATGATGCCTGCAAAATGCCGGAAGAGGAATAAGCGAAGGGTTGAAATCTAGCATTTTTCAAACGGGCATGACCACCGTCACCGTCGTACCCTGCCCGGACTCACTCTCCATTTCTACCCTACCTCCATGCGCCGTCACTATTTGTTTCACATAACTCAGACCCAGGCCGAACCCCTTCACGGAGTGCAAATTTCCAGCCGGCACCCGGTAAAATTTTTCAAACACCATTTTTTGTTGGGCCGGTGAAATTCCCATGCCCCGGTCGCTCACCGATAATTCAAAGCGGTGATCATCGTTGGCGGTAGCCACGGCAATATGCGGCTGCCCCGGCGAGTATTTCAGCGCATTGTCCAACAAGTTGCGCAGCACATTTTTAAAATGCGCCACATCCACTTCGGCGCGGGAGTTTTGCGCTTTCAGCGACTGCGTCAGCGTACCCCCTATTTCTTTCACCTGGGGTGCAAATTCTTCCACCACTTCAGAAATAAGGTCGTGCAAATTCACCGGATTGCGTTGCAGGGTATAACGGGCATTCTGCAGGCTGGCCAATTCCAGCACCTTTTCGATGTGCATCATCAACTTTTCATTCTCATTCCCGATGAGCCGGAGGAACCGGCGGGCTTTCTCTACCTCCCCTTTACCGAGACTTTCAGAGGCCATGCGTGCTGAAAGAGCAATGGAAAAGGCAGGGGTCTTCAGCTCGTGTGTGAGGTTGTTGATAAAATCATTTTTCACCCGGTTCAGCCGCTGCTCCTTCCGCAAGGTGGTAGTGAGCAGTACCAAACAAAAAACGATGGCCAACAGGCACAGCACCGATGGGATGATGAGATAATCCAGCTCGCCGACTAAATAAGTGAACAGGTTCGACACGTCGAGATGCAATGCCCGGTTGCAGCCGCACTCTCCGCTGATGCGCCCTCCGAGCCGCACGGTGTACCGCCCGAAAGTGAAATCTTCCGGTGCAAAATCCGGGCTGGCGAGGAATACCTTCTTGGCGTAATAATCGGTGATGGCAAAATGGAAGCGGGCATTGACACCCTGCTTGCGCAACTGCGCCACCAACACCGAATCGACGACGCTGGAAATTCCGGCAGCCCTGTCACCGCCGCCTTTCAAATGGCGGATGAGCCGGTCGCCAACCGGCCCCGGCTCATCGAGAGCGAGGGCTGCCGCATGAAGCGCTGCCTCCGTCTGTTGGTCGAGGCGCTGCTTTTCCAGTCGTATGCCCACGAGCAACAGCCGGAATTGAATAAAAATCAAGCCGGCGAGTGCAGTTAAAAGAATGATGGCGAGGAGTCGGCGTTTCATGGATTGATTTATTCTGCGAACCTGTAAGGTTACCCCCAAACCTACCATCAAACCTACAAGGTTTCCAAAACCTTATAGGTTTTAAGGTGAAAAATTCAGCCCCAGCCCCAGCCATTGTACCCGCTTGAATTCAAATGGGCTGTACGGCAGGTTGCCCCGGTAACCCTCCAAAATAAAACGCACAGGGCGCTCCATTTTGTTGCCGAGCCGGAGGCCGGCAGCTAATTTCAGGCCGGGATTGAAGTCGTTTTGCTGCAATATCTTCACATCGGCGCCAGCAACGAAACCCGCCGGCAACCTGCCCTCGCGGAGCGGCCGGTCGAGGTAGGCCCCGGCCTGAAAGCTCAGCCGCTTTCGGATGGTTTCAGGGCGAATGACCACTCCCGCCCCGCCGTA
>CAZPHZ010000111.1:0-9426 GCA_964586035.1 uncultured Saprospiraceae bacterium | reverse complement strand
GTCGGGGTACCTCATTTTGCAACGATAATGTTGACCCCGGCGATGCGGCATCAACGACAATTGAAAGTTGCACTTTCTGAAATACCAGATGAATTATTTTATTAAAAAAATTAACCGATGAAGAAAATCCTTACTGTTACGATATGTGCGCTCATTGCATTTTCGGCAATACAGGCGCAGCAACAATTTCAAAACACCCAGTTCATGTATTACAAACTGGGGTACAATCCTGCTTACGCCGGCAGCCAGGAATCACCTTGTATTTCCGCCATCTACCGGCAGCAATGGCTTGGGTTAGATGGTGCACCAGCCTCTATGGCCCTCACCTTCAACATGCCGATGATGAACCAGCGAGTAGGGGTTGGGGCAAACCTTTACCGCCAGACTATTGGAATCACCAGCATATACAACCTCGATATGGCCTATGCCTACCGCACAAGGATGGGGCACGGCATGCTGGGCATAGGAGTCATGGGTTCGATTCGTTCAATGGAGCAAGATTTCCAATTGACTACGGCCACACAACCAAAATTTGAAGACCCTTCTATACCGGATGGAACTGTGGACAAGTTTTTGTTCAATTTCGGAGCCGGACTTTATTATAATTCAGAAAGTTTTTACCTCGGCGTGAGCGTACCCCGGTTGTTGGAAAACAACATTGACTTCGCCAATGCCGATGTATTCATTTCGAGAGAAGTGCAACACGTTTACCTCATGGGAGGGTTGGTGATACCATTGAATCAGCAATTGAAACTCCAGCCCCAGGCGCTGCTCAAATACGTAAGTAAGGTGCCGGTGGATCTGGATGGAAATGTAAATCTGATCATTCAGGATCGTTACATCGTGGGAATGACTTACCGCCTCGGCGGCAATAAAATAAGCGGTACTGGAGAGTCATTGGATATTCTGCTGGCGGCCCAGTTAACCAATAACCTGCTGTTTGGCGTGTCTTACGACTACACTTTGTCTGATATGAAAGACTACTCCACGGGGAGCATCGAAGCATCGGTGCATTATTGCATCGGCAAAGCAGGGCCCGGAAAAGACTATGTTAATCCCCGCTTTTTCTGATAATTGAAGCCTCTCAAAATAAATACTTGCCCTCTACTGTTTTAATTGCCGCCTTGCGGTGCTTGTGAATTGATGTGACGTGACCCAATATAATATTGTGAGACGAAAGAAAAATCCCACCGTTCCGGTGAGTGCCGGGGCGAAAAAGAGCAACCTGCTATGAAAAGTTTTTTCTCTACCGTGCTTCTGTGCCTCCTCAGTCTTTGCGCGATGGCGCAGCAGCAAAGTTCTAAATCCAAGAGTTCGGATAAACTGTACGAAAAGGGGAATTTGAAGAATCACGTGATGATGTATAACGCCACTGGCGTGAATACTGCCAACCTCGATTTCTCGCCGGTTTTTTATCAAAACGGTATCGTCTATGTGTCGTCCAGGTATAAAAACGGACCGGTGGACAAAAAAATCGGGGAGACTTTTTTCGAGTTGTTTTATGCGGAATTCAACGCCAGCGGAATGCCGCAAAGCCCGCGCAATTTTTCTCTCCAGATAAACTCGCAGGTTCACGAAGGCCCCGTATCGTTTAGCCGCAACGGCGATCTCTTGTATTTCACTCGAAACAACCTAAAAAATGGCATTTCCAAAGCCAACGAAAAAGGACAGGTAGTACTGAAAATCTACGAAGCCCACCACGGGAAATACGATTGGGAAAATGTGACCGAGTTGCCTTTCAACAGCGACGAATACACCTGCGTTCATCCTTCTCTTTCTGCCGATGGCCAGCGCTTGTTCTTCGCTTCGGATATGCCCGGCGGATATGGAGGTATGGATTTGTATTTTGTGGAAAGAAGACCCGATGGATGGTCGAAACCCATCAACATGGGCAAGGATGTCAACACCCCTTCCAACGAAGTTTTTCCATACATCCACGATTCAGGCACTTTGTTTTTCTCCTCAAATGGGCATGGTGGTGAGGGTGGTCTCGATATTTTCATGATAGATATTAGTACTAATACATGGGGCACACTGAAAAATATCGGCATTCCTTTTAACTCTCCCACTGATGACCTTGGATTTATTCTCAGCGAGGAAGGGACGCACGGATTTTTAGCCTCTGACCGCGCTGGGGGATATGGCAAGGACGACATATACTCATTCGAGGCAGAAAATCCCATTATCGATGGAGAACCCGTGATGCTCAGCGCCATGGTAGTAGCATACGATGGGCAAACAAATGAGCGCTTGCCCGGCGCTGATATAAGGCTATTTCAGCGTTCGGCAGATGGATTTATCGAGGGAGACGACCTGTACGACGTACAACTCTTGCCATCCGATGATGGTGACCTGGTCATGAAATTAGTGCGAAAGAATCCGGAAGACATGAGCGAAGCTCCTCTGCGCACCAATATTAATGGTGAGTCTATTTGCGAAATGCGCCCGGAGAAAAATTACCTGTTACTCGTTACTAAAGAAGGATATGAAAATACGGAATTGCTCTATTCCACCATTGGCGAAACAGAACCGCAAACAATTCGCATAGCGATGAAATCGCGGTCTTGTACCACCGTGGCGGGAACCGTAAGTGTTCAGGATTACCAAACTTTGGTGCCTAATGCGTTGGTGCGCATATTGAACGAAACAACCGGCACCGAAGAACTGATTCGCAGCAATGCCAGCGGAGAGTTTAACTATTGTCTGCCGCTGGGGCACGAATATGCCGTCATTGCCGAAAAAGAAGGCTACACCAAAGGCATGTCGAAAGTGTCAACGGTTGGCACCAACAGCGCTCAAATCCTGAATGTCAATATACACGTACAACCTATCGCGGAAAACATTCTGAAGGAACCTATTAAAGAAGGGAGCGTAATCGTGCTGGAAAATATTTATTACGACTTCGACCAGTACTTTATCCGGAAGGGTGCTGCCCGCGATTTAGACGCACTTGCTGAGTTGATGAAACTTTATCCCACCATGGAGATTGAACTCTCCGCACACACCGATAGCCGCGGCGACGATATGTACAACCTGGAACTTTCACTTAAAAGGGCAGAATCTGCAAAGCGTTATCTCATCCAAAAAGGAATAGCGGGAGACAGGGTTAGGGAATTCGGCATGGGTGAATCTGAAATTCGCAACCAATGCGTGGACGGTGTGGAATGCACCGATGAAGAACACGCCTACAATCGCCGTACCGAGGTGAAAATTACTCATATGGACGAACCCATCCGCGTTGAGTATAAGGAAGGTAGTCCTATTGACGACGGGAAAGGTGAATGACAATGGATGGGATTTTTAAAGTTTGCAGGGCTCTTTGGGTTCAAGCCTCTTCTCGATTTGGCATTGCGAGTTAAGCCGATTTGGATATTGACGTTCATCTGCTGAACTTCGCTTCTCCATCTATCATTTACCAACCGGCAAACATGCTCACCAACACCTTTGAAGTAACAGGAGGCCGTGAATTGAGTGGTACCATTACGCCGAAAGGCGCCAAAAACGAAGCCCTCCAGGTGATGTGTGCCCCGCTGCTCACCGCCGAAAAAGTCACCATTTCCAACATTCCCGATATCGCCGATATACGCAGCCAGCTGGAGTTACTGCGCGGCCTCGGCGTCAAAATCGAGCATCCCTCGCACGATACGTACACCTTTCAGGCCGATGCCGTGGATTTGAAATCTTTCGAAGACGAGGCCTTTCTGGCCAATGCCCGCCGCATTCGCGGTTCGGTCATGCTCATCGGGGCGTTGCTGGGGCGTTTCAGGCATGCCATTTTGCCCAAACCCGGTGGCGACAAAATCGGCCGCCGCCGCCTCGACACCCACTTCCTCGGTCTGCAAAAACTCGGTGCCCGGTTTCATTACGACGCTGCCCGGCAACTTTATTCCATCGATGCTCCCCGTCTGGCGGGCACGAATATTTTGATGGATGAAATTTCGGTGACCGGCACAGCCAATGTCATTTTTGCAGCCGTCCTTGCCGAAGGCATTACCACCGTGTACAACGCCGCCTGCGAGCCATACGTCCAGCAATTGTGCAAACTCCTGAACAACATGGGTGCAAAGATTTCCGGCGTCGGTTCCAACCTGCTGACCATCGAAGGAGTCGGCAGCCTCGGCGGAGCCACACATGCGTGTTTGCCCGACATGATAGAGGTGGGCAGTTTCATCGGTCTGGCGGCCATGACCCGGTCGGAGATGACCATCCGCCATGCCGGGGTGGCTGAACTGGGAAACATCCTGCCGGTGTTCGAAAGAATGGGCGTAAAAATGAATATCCGGGGCGATGACATTCACCTCCCCCGGCAGGACGAGTACGAAATTCAGAGTTTCATCGACGGCTCCATCATGACCGTGTACGACGCCCCATGGCCCGGCTTTACGCCCGACCTGATGAGTATTATTCTCGTGATGGCCACACAGGCCAAAGGCAGTGTGCTCATCCATCAAAAGATGTTCGAAAGCCGGCTTTTTTTTGTGGATAAACTCATCGATATGGGCGCGCAGATTATCCTCTGCGACCCCCACCGCGCCACGGTCATCGGCCTCAACCGCCGCTTTCAGTTGCGGGGCATTGAAATGACTTCCCCCGATATACGGGCCGGGGTGGCCCTGCTCATCGCCGCACTTTCAGCCAACGGCAAAAGCACCATCCACAACATCCACCAAATAGATCGGGGCTATGAAAGAATTGACGAGCGTCTGAACGCCCTCGGTGCGGAAATCAGAAGGGTGTAAATGCCTTCGGTCAGCGGTATTTTTTCCCCGGCAGCAGTTCGTAATTTTTAAAACCGCCCAATTCTCTCCCCCCCATAAACCGTTGCTCCACCCACGTGAGCAGGCGGTACTTCAGCGTGTCGTGTTTGTGTTTTTCGCGACGGGGGTGGCGCTCCCGGCGGGAGTAGTTGAGCTGCTCCTCCCAGTCGAAACGGGCAATCCAGTCTTTCATCACGGCAGGGTGGGTGCCGCTGAAAACCGCTGCCCGCCCGAGCGGGCCGTAGTCATAGGCCCCCGGCCGGTTTTTGTAAAGGGCTTCCACCCGGTGCTTTCCCTTGTGAATGGTGTCGAGCGACTTTTTCTTTTTCATCATGAAATGCGGCGGCCGCACCCAACCGTAATGGTAGATATAGGCCGGCACCCTTGCCACTTTGAGCTTGTGGGTACCCTTTTGCTGCCGGTAGTTTTTGCCATCGAAACCGGGGATGCGGCGGAAAGACTGTGCCGACTCCCACGAATGGATATCCGGCTTGTTGCGTATGATGCGGATTTCATTTTTGTACCAGCCATGTGCCACCTGGTGGTGGCGATAATCGCCCCAAAAGTGCAGGTATTTTAAAAGTAAACCCTCCACCACCAGGTCATTGTGGAAGTCTTCGCAACGTCGGCGGATGCCGGGAAGATATTGCTCGTGTACCACCTCATCGGCTTGCAGGTAAAACAGCCAGTCGCCGCGGCAATGGGATTTGGCGATGTCGGTTTGGTGGGCGTTTTCGGTGCCATTGGGGTATTTTTCCAGATTCCAGACGGTGGGAACGATCCTGATTTTGTTGGAACCGATGCTGCGGATTTGCTCTTCCGTCCGGTCGCCGGGGCCACAATCGCCGAGGGCTACCACAAATTCATCCACGATAGGCAAAATAGATTCGATGCTCTGCCGGACGGGGTAGTACAGCGAGGTGGCATTTTTTACCATGGTAAATCCGCTGATGGTCATAGTTGCGCTGATGTGGCTGAGGTTGTTCCGGGCAGCAGGTGTTGCAAGTCATTTGGCAAATATCTGCCCGAAGTCGCGAAAAGACTTGAACTCTATGGCATTGCCGCAGGGATCGGTGAAAAACATGGTGGCCTGCTCGCCTGTTTCACCGGCAAAACGGGTGTACGGCTCGATGATAAAATCGATGCCGTGGTTGCGGAGTTTTTCTGCCAGCGCCTGCCACTCATCCATCTCGAGGATGGCACCGAAATGCCGCACGGGCACATTCTTGCCATCCACAGAGTTGTGAGCTGGCAGCCGGCCAGGGTCATCCACCAGATGAGCGGTGATCTGGTTGCCCCAAAAGTCGAAATCTATCCACCGGCCGGAGGTGCGGCCTAACGGGCAGCCCAGCAGGTCGTGGTAGAAACGGTACGTTTCTTTGAGGTCGGTGACGGGGAAGGCGAGGTGAAAAGGCTGCATGGGTAATGAATGGTTGAGGGGGTTGAAAGAGTTGAGAGAGTTGAGAGAAAAGTTGAGTGAGTTTCCCCAATTTCTTCAACCCCTCCCGGCTTTTCATAAAACGTCTTGTAATCCGTGTTTTTCAATTTCATCCTTAGGCACACCATAATAGGTGCCGGGGCGATTGCCCATGTAGCCCAGGTCTTCGATGCCCTTTTGGGTGGTGAAAAAGCCGGTGGCCGTGAGGTCGCGCATGCGGTTGAAAAAGGCAGCGCCCTGCTCCATGCCGGGCTTCACATCGTCGGGGTAGGCGATGTCTTCGACCACTTCGAGCTGTTGTTCTTTCGAGCAATCCACAAAGGGCTTTTCAAATCGTTCGAAACACTCCATGTCCAGCCACTTCAGGCCGCCGCGCATGGGCACCTGGTGGTGGGGCATGTCTTTGACGATGAACTCGATGAAGGCGGGCACTTCCGCATCGGTAGCGCTGCCCGATTTTTCATCTGCCGGAATGATGATATCCGCAAGGATGGCAATGGTGGCCATTTCGTGGTCATCGAAAAAGGTCTCGCCGAGCAGCTTTTTATCGCGTGCTATTTCAAAATCCTGGCGGCCAGCTTCGAGTACTTCCGGCGTTTCTTCGGCGGGGGCTTCCACATCTTTTCCGTCGGGGCGGCAACTGCCCAGAATCATGCCCGCCGTGACAGAGCCTACGCCTATAAATTTGAGGGAATCTCTTCTGTTCATTTTTCAAAACAATGAACGACGAAAGAAGGGAAATGAATGAAGATTAAAAATTCACCATTCATCACCCATTATTCGTCATTGGTTAAATGTTGAGTTGTTTCTTTTGGCCGATGATGTACTCCGAGGTGCGCATGGAGAGCGCCAGTATCGTCCATGTGCAGTTTTTGTCGCCCTGCTGTACGATGGGGCCGCCGTCGGTGACGAACAGGTTTTTTACGTCGTGCGACTGGCACCATTTGTTGAGTACCGAGCGTTTGGGGTCGTTGCCCATGCGGGTGGTGCCCACTTCGTGGATGATGCGACCGGGGGCTTCGAGGCCGTAGTTGTTTTCGGGGCCCTGGATGCCCCAGGTGATTTGAGCGCCCATGGCGTGCATCATTTCCTGGAAGGTTTCCTGCATGTGTTTGGCCTGCTTTATTTCATAATCGCTCCATTTGTATTGGAAGCGCAGTACGGGGATACCCCATTTGTCCACGGTGCCGGGGTCGATTTCGCAGTAGTTGTCTTCGCGGGCGATGCAGGTGCCGCGGCCGGCCATGCCTACTCCTGTGCCGTAAAAGCGGCGGTAGTCGTCTTTGAGGGAAGCACCGTAGCCTCCGGCTTTTTTAGTGGTGCCGTCTTTTGCCGGAAACCGGCCGTTGAATTGTGGCACACCGAAGCCGAAGCCGTAAGAGGGCATGCCCATGCCGCCCCAGTATTCGATGTGATAGCCGCGGGGAAAGTCGAGTTTTTCCTTTTTGTTGTCTTTCCACCACGGCGAGTAGATATGTACGCTGCCCACGCCGTCTTCGTTGAAGCGCTTGCGGTCGATGAGTTGCGGCATGATGCCGCCCATGGCCACGCCGGTGGAATCGTGGAGGTATTTGCCCACAACCCCGCTGCTGTTGCCGATGCCGTTGGGGTGGTGCTGGGAGCGGGAGTTGAGCATGATTCGCGCGGTGCTACAGGCACTGGCAGCGAGGATGACTATTTTCCCTTTTACCTGGTATTCCAGCCCGTCTTCTTTGCTGACATACGAAACGCCGGCGGCCTTGCCGTCATCGCCGGTGAGCACCTCGCGCACCATGGCATTGCAAATGAGCTCCATATTTTCATTGTACTTCTTCGCCGGAATCACGAGGCAGGAGGAGGAGGAAAAGTCGCCGTAGATGCGGCAGGAGCGGGCACATTGGCCGCAGTAAAAGCACTTTTTGCGGTCGGTATTGCCCTCCAATTCTTCCGTGAGTACAGAGCCGCGGCCGGGGATGACTGGCACGCCCACTTTGCGGCCTGCTTTTTTAATAAAAAGCTCGTGCAACCTCGGCTTGGGTGGAGGCATGAAGATGCCGTCGGGGTCGTTTGGCAGGCCCTCTTTTGTGCCGTAAATACCGAGGAGCCGGTCGATTTTATCGTAATAAGGTTTTGCATCCTCGTAAGAAATGGGCCAGTCGTCGCCCACACCGTCGTAGCTTTTACCTTTGAAATCGCGGGGTCCTAAGCGCAGCGAGATGCGGCCCCAGTGGTTGGTGCGGCCCCCCAGCATGTGGGAGCGAAACCAGTCGAATTTTGTTCCGTCTTTGGTGGTATACGGCTCGCCGTCGATTTCCCAACCGCCGTACGCTGCGTCGTACTCGCCGAAAGGCCGGGTGGAGCCGGCCCCCCGCCGCGGCGATTGCCAGGGCCAGAACAACTGCTGTGAATCTTTGGCGGGGTCGTAATAGGGTCCGGCTTCGAGCATCAGCACTTTCATGCCTGCATTGGCCAGCACATAGCCTGCCATGCCTCCTCCCGCTCCGGAGCCCACCACAATGGCATCGTAAACGGTGGGAGATTTCTTTATCTGAAAATTGCCCATTTCGTGTCGGTAGTTTTTTTTACGGTCTGAAAGAGGGCTTGAAGGTAGGGCAATTTGCCGGCAGAATTCAAATGTTGGGGCAATCTTTTACAATTATTGCTTCCTTCAAAGCCACCGAAATGAAAGGGCGGCTACCGGTGTGACGATAGCCGCCCTTTATCAATGAATGGCGAATGCCGGAACCGGCGTTACCGCGGTAATGCCAATATGCCGCCGGCCATGTTATACAGTTTTTGAAAACCGAGACCGTGCATGATGCGGCAAGCTTGCCCGCTGCGCTGCCCACTCCGGCAATAGACGAAATAGGATTTCTGGCGGTCGAGCATGGCCACCCGCTTTTCAAAGGTGGAGCCAAACAGGTCTATATTTATGGAGCCTGAGATATTGCCTCCTTCGTGCTCTTCTGAGGTGCGTACATCCAGCAATACAGCCGCATCATCAGCATTCGCTTTTGCCATGAAAACATTGGCATCAAGATTCTCGTAAGCGTCATTCTTGAAAACCGATTTGAAGATATTTAACATAATTTATGAACAGAATTTTATGAGAAAACAAGCGGCAAATTTCAGTAAGTTTCCCGGTCTGCTTTGGGACAAATATCACAGATACCTATTTAAGTTGAGATAGGCAGCCGAAGCTGCCCCCCGAAACCGAAAAATCAATTGAAACTTCTATGACTAAAATTTAGA
>CAZPHZ010000110.1:0-9442 GCA_964586035.1 uncultured Saprospiraceae bacterium | reverse complement strand
AAACCGGTCCTCGCAAAATACACACTATTCGGAGTGATATTTTGAATGGGATCGGCGCGGTTTTATCTTCCGCACGCCAGTTGTCCCTGATTTAGCGCGAAAATTTTCATTAGTTGGCCCAAGTCCGATATTTTTGCAGCCTTTTAGAAAATAGAAATGTTGAAATAAGAGCCTGGCTACCAGGCCAACTCCCACTGAGTTTGGGAATGAGAATGATAAGTTTGAAAATCCAGACGGGATCGAAAAAGTTAATACCTCAGTTAAGAATCCGATATCCAGTGTTCCCAAAAAATAGAATTGAGGCTAATTTTTTCAAAAAGCTGATTAAACCATAAAAATGGCAAGAGTAATTCAATTGAGAGAGGCCCTCCGCGAAGGCATGTCAGAAGAAATGCGCCGGGATGAGAACATCTTTCTCATGGGGGAAGAAGTGGCAGAATACAACGGCGCCTATAAAGTGAGCAAAGGCATGCTCGATGAGTTCGGCCCCCGCCGGGTCATCGATACCCCGATTGCCGAGCTTGGTTTTGCCGGCATTGGAGTCGGGGCTGCCATGAACGGCTTGCGGCCCATCGTGGAATTCATGACGTGGAATTTCGCCGTGCTCGCTTTCGACCAGATTGTGAATAATGCCGCAAAAACGCTGTCGCAATCGGCCGGCGACTACAATTGTCCCATAGTATTTCGAGGCCCGTCGGGGGCAGCCGGTCAACTGGCGCAGCAGCACTCTCAAACTTTCGAGAGCTGGCTGGGCAATACCCCCGGCCTCAAGGTGGTTTCCTGCATCGACCCTGCCGATGCCAAGGGCCTCATCAAGTCGGCCATTCGCGACGACGACCCCGTTTGCATGATGGAATCGGAACTATTGTATGGCCACAAAGGGGAGGTGCCCGATGGGGAATACACCGTTCCGATTGGCGTAGCTTCTGTTCGCCGTTATGGCGATGATGTAACCATTGTGTCGTTCAACAAAATGATACTCGAAGCCGTGAAGGCCGCCGAAGAACTGGAAGGCATGGGTATCTCCGCCGAGGTCATCGACTTGCGCACCATCCGGCCACTCGACCACGCCACCATCGTGGAATCGGTGAAAAAAACCAACCGCCTCGTGGTAGTGGACGAGTCGTGGCCCATGTTCGGCGTCTCCGCCGAGATAGCCTACGAGGTTCAAAAATATGCCTTCGACTATCTCGACGCTCCCGTCACCAGGGTGAACTCGGCCGATACCTCGTTGCCTTACGCCCCCACATTCGTGGAAGAATACATGCCGAATCCGGCGAAAATTATCAAAGCGGTGAAAGAGGTGGTGTACCAGAAAGCTTAAGTGGACACTTTTTCACCTCACCTTACTGTGCTGAACGCTATGCCTGGATTCTATAGATGATGGCTAAGAGGGTAAGAAGCGATTCATCCAAATCACCTGGTCAATTTATTTTTTAAGAAAGCACTTCAAGCGCCTGCGCCAAATCTTCTATCAGCCAGTCCGGATCTTCGAGGCCGATGTAAATGCGAACCAGCGTAAAAGGGTAGGGCGGATTGTCGCGGCCGGGCACATTGTAAAATGCGGCCATTGGCACGATGAGCGACTCGTGGCCGCCCCATGAGACGGCGAGTAAGAATCGGTTCAGTTTTTTGAAAAAAGCCTCCACCTGTTCAATGTCGGTGGCTTTGAGGTAGGCGGTGAAGAGGCCGGCACAGCCGGTCATTTGTTTTTGCGCCAGCTCGAATTGCGGGAACGACGGCAGAAACGGGAAGAGCACCTTGTCCACTTTGGGGTGGGTTTCGAGCCATTGGGCTACTTTCATGCCGCTCTCGAAACTGCGTTTTACGCGGAGCTCCAGTGTGCGAAGACCCCGCAGAATCAACCAGGCATCGTGAGGTGAAATGATGTTGCCAAGGGTCATTATTTCCGTCTCGAAAATCTTTTTTATCATGGTTTTGCTGCCGCAAATCACTCCATTCACCACGTCGCTGTGGCCATTCAGGTATTTGGTGCCGGTGTGTATGACGATGTCGATGCCATGCTCAATGGGCCGCTGAAAAATGGGCGAGCAGTTGCTGTTGTCGATCATCGAAACCAGTCCGTGTTTTTTGGCGAGGGTGGCACATGCTTTCAAATCCTGCAACTCGAAAGTCATGGTGTTGGGGCTTTCGAGGTATAAAATAGTGGAGTTCGGGCGGATTGCGTCAGCAATTGCCGGCGTATCGGTGGCATCCACAAAAGTATGGGTAACGCCGAAGCGGGGCAGAAAATCTTCGAGCAAATGTTTGGTCCAGGAGTAAGGGTTTTGCACGCAAACGATGTGGTCGCCGGATTTTACATTGGCGATTACGGCCATGGCCGTGGCAGCAGCACCGCTGGCGACGACGAGGGCATCTTCGGCAGCTTCGAGGGCTGCCACTTTCTTCCGCAAAATTTCTACCGTGGGGTTGTTGCCGCGGGTGTAAATGTGATGTGACAGTTCGTCGCTGAATGCATGACGACATTCTGCCAGGCTGCTGAAGGCAAAATTGCTGCTCTGGATGATGGGAGGCGAAACGGCGTTGAAATAATGCTGACGTTCTTCGCCGAGGTGGGTCAGGATTTCACTAAGGTGCATAATGCAGGTTATGGGTTGGTGATTCAAATCCGAAGGTTCGGCAAATAAAAACAATCGGCCCACAACCGCCAAGTTGTCACACCTCTATTGTCCCTGTCATATAAGTGACGGCCCTCCCGCTGATGAAGGTGCGGTCTCCTTCGAGAAGGCAAGTCAGTTGGCCGCCACGACGGGAAATTTGCCGGGCAACGAGTTCCGGTTTGCCGGTCTTTTTAGACCAATAGGGAGTCAGAGTGGTATGGGCAGAACCTGTAACCGGATCTTCATTTATACCATAGGATGGGAAAAAGCAGCGCGAAACGAAATCCACATCATCGCCGGGAGCAGTGGCTATAATGCCCCTTCCATCGAGCTTTGTGAGCTGCTGAAAATCGGGAGTCAATGCTGCTATGACAGCTTGGTTTTCGAAAGCAAGAAGGTAGTCTTCCCGGCCCTGGAAACATTCGATGGGTTTTGCACCCAAAGCTTTCCTGGCGATTTCCGGGGTCTCGACTTTGGTCAGTTTGTCGGACGGGAAATTGAGCGTATAGTTGTCGCTGTTTTTGGTGACACCCAATTTTCCACTGCGGGAGTTAAATGAAATTTCATCCGTTTGGTAGCCGAGATGCTGCCAGAGTACATGCGCGGTGGCGAGCGTGGCGTGACCACAGAGGTCCACTTCGGCAACAGGTGTGAACCAACGCAAGTGTAATTCTCCTTTTTCTCTTGTGAAAAACGCCGTTTCGGACAGGTTGTTTTCAGCGGCTATATTTTGCAAAACATCATCGGCAGACCATTCTTCGAGGGGGACTACGGCGGCGGGGTTGCCGCAAAAAAGTTGGTGCGTGAAAGCATCAACCTGGTATATTCGGAGTTGCATAGTGTAACATTTGTGTAAATAAAAATCGGAGTTGCAAACCTATAGAATTTGAAAACAAAGTGCAACATTGAAGTTGTTTCAGGCGCTTCTTTAACAATTCACTTTCGGTATCCAAAACCACCACCGCCAAATGTGAACCTTATGTACGGCACCAATACCAAGCCTGGGGAAGGAGGCCCCGTGAGGAGGGACTCTGTGTCCGATTTCCACCCCCCAACCGGCACATCAAGCAGACATCCCGCATCGATACCCGCAAGGATGCCCCCAAAACCACTGGCATCTTCGGAACCGAGAACCATAGTTTTGAATCCGTAGCTCAGGTCGAACAGAGCGGAGCCGAACCGGTATTTTTTTGTTTCACCGATTTGGATGGGACTGCCCTCGTTGAAGGCCACGCCGTTTTCGGCGCTTTCATTTTTCAACTCGAGGTTGTACCCAAAGGCTCCCACGCCGCCACTGAAAGTCATAAAAGAGGTCTTTCTGCTCCAAAAGCGGTAGCCAAATTTGAAATATCCGGCAGCCCCACCGATGTTGGCCGAGCCACCTCCTGCTCGCGATTCGAACCCTCCGATGGCAAACCCTCCACCACCCACGACGAATTTGTTAATCATGGCGTAGCCCTCACCGCCCAGTTGAGCTGCTGGTGGAGGACCTTTGTATTCTTGGCCGAGCAACGATCCTCCACGGAGGTAATCTATTGTACGGGCATCGTAGATATAAGCAGGACCTATGGTGAAATGACCGGCCCCGCCTCCAGTGATAATAATGTCTTGGGAAAACAGGAAATGGCAATAGAGCAGGCCGGCAAGTAATAATTGGAGTTTTTTCATGGCTTGGGAATTATTCAGCTCTTTGGGCAGTTCTCAAACTTCGGCTATTTCGTGACAAACTGCAATGATTGGTATCACCTGATTTAGGTCTAATGGCAAAATATATTGATTATTTGTAAATTTCATTTAAAAAGAACCCGACGGCGGTCTGTCAAAACGACAACTCTCCATTTAAAATATGAAACTTGTTGATGAAGGAATTTTATTTCTACCAAATCTAAATTCAGGGTTTATCGGAACAACCAACTAATTTACCTTTGCGCTTCTTTTTGAAAGTATGACTGTTAGTTACAGCCTGAGGTAAGACCATTATAGTATGCTGACAATTTCCAACATATACGTGCAATATGGCGAGCGCATTCTTCTCGACCACATCAATTTCGTGGTGGGTGACCGTGAGCGCATTGGCCTTGTGGGCCGTAATGGTGCCGGGAAGTCCACACTGTTGAAAATAATAGCGGAGTCTCAATCTCCCGACGAAGGCATTATTACGAGAGCCAGTGGCTCGACGCTTGGATTTTTACACCAGGAAATGAATTTGCCGAAAGGCAAAACCGTACTGGAAGAAACTCTCACCGCATTTGAAGAAACCAATAAGATGGAGCAGCGGTTGGAAGTTGTCCATCGGGAGATAGCTACTCGTACGGATTTCGAGAGCAAGGAGTATCTGGATTTGCTTACCGAGATGTCCGACCTCGAACACCGTTTTCACTTGTTGGGCGGGGGCAATAAACAGGTGGAGGCGGAGAAGGTGCTGAAAGGTCTCGGATTTAAAGATGGCGATTTTCAAAGGCTCACCGATGAGTTCAGTGGCGGCTGGCAGATGCGCATTGAGCTGGCAAAAATGCTGCTTCAAAAGCCTGATTATCTCCTCCTCGATGAGCCGACTAACCACCTCGACATAGAGAGCATCATTTGGTTGGAGGACTTTTTGAAAACTTGCGAAAGCTCAGTTATCGTTATTTCCCACGACAAAATGTTCCTCGACAACGTAACCAAACGAACGGTGGAAATCGAACTCGGGAATATTTACGAGTACAAAGCTTCCTATTCCGGATACCTCGAGATGCGGGAGGAGCGTCGGGAAAAAATGGCCGCAGCCTACACAAATCAGCAAAAGGTGGTGGTTCAAATGGAGCGTACCATAAAGCGGTTTATGGCCAAGGCCACCAAGACCAGCATGGCGCAGTCGATGCAAAAGCGCCTCGATAAGATTGATAAAATTGAGCTCGACGACGAAGATACCGCCGTGATGAACATCCGGTTTCCGGTGCCACCCCGTTCGGGGCAGGTAGTCATCGATGCGAGGAATCTCACCAAAAAGTATGGTGACCTGACCGTGTTGAAAAGCGTGGATTTTAAGATGGACCGTGGCGACCGGGTGGCATTTGTCGGTCAAAACGGACAAGGGAAAACCACCCTTGCCCGGATGTTGGTGAATCAGCTTCCTCCAACGGAAGGTGAATTGAAACCCGCTCACAACGTTCACATCGGTTATTACGCGCAAAATCAGGCCGCTGCTTTGCAACCCAAACTCACTCTGCTCGAAACGATGGAGCTGCATTCACCGCCCGAAATGCGCACGCGGCTGCGGGCCATTCTGGGTGCCTTTTTGTTTTCGGGTGAAGACCATGACAAAAAAGTGTCGGTGTTGTCGGGGGGAGAACGCGCGCGGCTGGCTTTAGCTTGTCTGCTGCTCAAACCCATCAATTTATTGGTCCTCGATGAGCCGACGAACCACCTTGATATGCTTTCGAAAGAGGTGCTCAAAGCAGCTTTGCTCGAATATTCCGGCACGCTCATCGTGGTGTCGCACGATCGTGATTTCCTCGCCGGACTGACGGAGCGCACCCTCGAGTTTAGGGACAAAAAGCTGTACACCCATCTCGGCGATGTAAACTATTTCCTCGAAAAAAGAAAATTGCAAGATATGCGTCAGGTGGAAATGAGCGGCAAATTAAATTCTTCCAAAAATGACGGGGCCAAAGGCAACGCCGCTAAAGTTTCGCAGCTGAGTCACTCTGAGCGCAAGCAACTCCAGCGGTCCGTGCAAAAGACCGAAAAAGAGGTTCACCGTTTGGAAAAACTCATCAACGATGTGGAGGAGCAAATGGCAGAACCCGATTTTTTTACAAAGCCCACTCACCAGAATACATTGAAACAGCACAACCAGGCTCAAGAGGATTTAGAGAAAGCAATGGAGGCGTGGATGAAAGCGCAGGAACAATTAGAAATGAACAATTAGAAACGTGTATTGACAGAATGCGGCCAGGATTCTTTATGAGCTCTTAATTGGCAGATTGACCAGAATGGCACTCACCTTTGGTTTGGAGGCTTTCACCTTTTTGGCGTTGCTGACCAAATGCATTTCTCCTGAAATTTCTTGCATATTATCGATGGTCTCCGTGGGGCCGAACCGGAACCTCAGGCTTTGAGGCAACGTCCCGCTGCCCCAATCAAATACAAATCCTCCGTAATTCCAATTGAAACCGAATAAAGTGAACGGGGCACCGTTTATTTTTTCCACATCTTCCATGCTCGTGTTCAAGGTGATGCCCGAGTCTGTTTTCCATGCGCTACCCTCTGTGGGGTCTTGGAGGTTCAGAATCTTAAACAGTAATACATCCCCTGTTTCGGGCGTGGAACTCCATAATAATTCTACCCTTTTTTTCGGGTCGTTAGGGTACAACACGACCCCCTCCTGGTAGGCACCATCCCCAAGGTAAACACTATCCACACGGGCGTTTTCGCCATAGAGTTCGAGTACCTTGGCGTGGGTGGCTGTTTCCGGCGTGATGAGCCCCACCTGTTTATCGGGGACAATGGTAAACTCTGAAGTAGCGCCGGTATTTGTGTTATCAACGGCCGGTGTGCCGCAGGATAAGCTCAAAAAAAAGAGGGAGAGAAACGGGAAAACGGTAATCGAAAATTTAGTCATTTCAATAAATTATGGGGGCAGATAAGGGCTACCCGGAATTATTTAAAAAAGCAAATTTATAAATCGTATTTTTCTTTCAGCACCACTCTTCCCCGTTCATTTTTCATCAACTTGCCAAAACCTCCATCCGGGTCGTGCTCGAAGATGAGCGTCCAGTCTTTTTCGAGGGTATTACTGAGCAGCCATTCTTTTTCCTCCAAAGTTACCAAAGGACGGATGTCGTAGCCCATCACGTAAGGCATGCCGAGGTGAAATGACGAGGGCATCAGGTCGGCGCAATAGACGAAATGCTCTGTCCCCGCGTCAATGTGAAGGGCCATCATTGCCTCGGTGTGCCCATAGGCGAACTGCACTTTGAGCCCGGGCAACCAGTCCACCGGATTTCTTTGTACGTCGATGAATTGCAGCACACCCGCTTCTTTCAGCGGCACGAAATTCTCTTTGAGGAAGGATGCTTTTTCCCGTTCGTTGGGCGTCATTGCCCAATTCCATTGCTTTTCATTCGACCAATATTTCGCATTCGGAAAAGCAGGCACGAGATGCCCGTTGCCGTCGTATTTCACCGCACCGCCACAGTGGTCGAAGTGCAGGTGTGTCAAAAACACATCGGTGATGTCTTCGGGGACAAGACCATTGGCGGCCAACGAGCCGGACAGGGTGTCGTCACCAAAAGGCTGGAAATACGAGCGCCATTTATCGCCTTGTTTGCTACCGAGGCCGCAATCCACCAGTATTTTTCGGCTGCCGGTTTCTATGAGCAGGCATCGCATGGCCCAGGTACACAGGTTGTTTTCATCGGGGGTGGTGAGCCGCTGCCAGAGGCTCTTCGGCACAATGCCGAACATGGCACCTCCGTCGAGTTTGAAAAATCCGGTGGGAAGAGCAGTGATTTTCATGCGCTATATTTTTTGAAAACGCAAAGGTAGGAAACGGCAAACCAGGTTATTCATGTCCTCTTCGAAAAGTAGATTTTGGTTAAAAATGCGCTCGAATATTTTTTGATAATATTGAAGGCAGCGTGAAACCATAGAGTCAGATAAATTACCTTATTTGAAAAATGCCATTGATCGCCATTTTGGAAAAATGAGGGGGAGCTCAACTTTGCGCATGAAAGAATATCAGGGAAATTCTACCTTCAGTTTTCAGAAAATGGCGGCGGCAGCAGGATTTCTTTTGCAAGGTGTTGCAACTCGTCGCGGGCGTGGCGTGGCCGGAACCCGATGTCCGTCATTTTGGAGGTATTCAGCAATAACCGGGGTGGGCGAAAGGCGGGCATTTCCACCTCCCGCTGAGAACGGCTTTCGATGGGGGCCACGAGTAGTTGGAAAACATCGCGTGCCATTCGTGCGAAATCGTACCTCGAGAGGGGGTTGGCACCTCCGAGGTGGAAGATGCCGGTGGCATCCTGATTCAGCAGGGTGAACAGCCCGTCAACAGCAGAAGCGCTGCTGAGAAAAGTGCGGAATTCGTCGTGGAAGGCGGTCACTGGGAAGAACTTTTGCCATGCTTCGAGCCATTCTTGCAGAAAACCGGGGGCCACTTGACTCGCTCGCCCGTACAGCACCGATATGCGGGCGATGGCTGCTTCCGGGTAAATGGTCATTATCCTGTTTTCAGCTTCCAATTTTTGTTTTCCGTATTCATTTCGCGGCGCGGGAAGGTCGGTTTCGACATAATAATCGCGGCTGCCGTCGAACACCTGTTCGCTCGAAGTGAACACAAGATGAATGTGCCGGTAGGCACACATTTCAGTGAGATTGGCAGTGGCCGTCACATTGACGGGGTAGGCTTCCGCAGGTTTTTCTTCGCAAAAATTGGTGTCGGAGCAGGCGGCGAGATGGAAAACAGCATCCGGTTTTACGTCCTTTAAAACCCGCCAAATCTGGTCTTTGTCCGTTAGGTCCAAATGCACGTGCTCCGACCGGGGGAACAGGCCGTCACGGTGCTGGTAATAGGTGCCCACAATGCGCCAATCCGGCGGGCAATGGTGGCTCACATTCCACCCCAAAAATCCGGAAGCGCCGGTAACGAGAACGGTTTTCATAAAAATCTGGAGGTTGATTAAGAATGATATTCAGACGTTAGACGTTGGACGATGGACGTTAGACGTTGGACGTTAGACGTTGGACGTTGGACGTTAGACGTTGGACGTTAGACGTTGGACGTTAGACGTTGGACGTTGGACGTTGGACGTTGGACGTTGGTCGTTGTACGT
>CAZPHZ010000109.1:0-9545 GCA_964586035.1 uncultured Saprospiraceae bacterium | reverse complement strand
CCAGATCGGAGGAGGTTTGTGAGGGAGATGTGGTGAGAATGGAGGAAGGTCTTTTTTTTGATCACGGCTTCCCCCCCCGCCCGCCGCGGCCATTAGCTTTTTCAATTCGTATATTTCACTATATTTACGCCGGAAGCAGCCTCTCGGAAAGAACAGTAAGGACCAGACGCTCCAGCAGTTGAAAATCCTGCGAATATTCAATTCGATTTTATGTTCACTATTCAAGACTTACAAAACGCCAAGAAAAGAACCGAATTACTCAGTATCGCGGAGCAAAAAGGAATAAATCTTAAACGCTACATGCGGAATCTGCGGTACGAGGAGGAATTGCAAGTGCTTCAAACACAACTGGTTAATCTTCAACAATGGGTGGCACGTAAAAAATTACGGGTCGCCGTGATTTTTGAGGGGCGCGATGCAGCAGGTAAAGGGGGCTCCATCAAACGTTTCAGCGAGCACCTGAACCCCCGTTCCATGCGCGTGGTGGCGCTTTCGAGGCCCACTGAGGTGGAACAGGGGCAATGGTATTTCCGGCGCTATATAAAAGAATTGCCAAACCCCGGAGAAATTGTTTTCTTCGACCGTAGCTGGTACAATCGCGCGGTAGTGGAGCCCGTGATGGGATTTTGCAACAAACAGCAGTACAACGAATTCATGGTGCAGGTGCCAGAGTTCGAGCACATGCTCTATGAAGATGGGGTAATTCTGATAAAATTTTGGTTTTCTATTTCCAAAACTGAGCAGAAAAATCGCTTCCAATCGCGGCTGAACAATCCCCTCAAGCGATGGAAATTCAGCAAGGTGGACATGGAAGGACAGAATCTGTGGAAGAAATACTCTTTTTACAAAGAACAGATGTTTTCGAAAACACACACGGCATTCAGCCCCTGGATCATCGTCAAGACAAATGACAAGAGAACCGCCCGGCTCGAAAGCATACGGTATGTATTGTCCAGGTTCGAATTCCCCGGCAAATCAAAATCCAATGCCATGTTACTGCCCGACCCCAATATCATCATCCGTTATTACCGCCAATCAGATCTTTGACCATGCAAAAGCATATTTTAACAGCAAAGGACATGGAAATCCTGAGTACTCGAATCGGGATGAAATACCTGTTGGCCGATAAGAAGGTCAACTTACAGAAAGCTTTGCGGCAGGCCAGATATGAGTTGGAATTGCGCAAGTTGCAGGAAGACCTCATAAAACTCCAAAACTGGATCATAAAAAACGGCCAAAAGGTTGTCACCATATTCGAAGGACGCGACGCAGCTGGCAAGGGGGGTGCCATCCGGCGCATCACCGCACACATCAACCCCCGGCATGTTCGCATTGTGGCCTTGCCGAAGCCCACCGAAGAGGAAAGAGGGCAATGGTATTTTCAGCGCTACGTCAACCAATTGCCAAAACCCGGGGAGATGGTCTTTTTCGATCGCAGTTGGTACAACCGCGCCGTTGTGGAACCCGTGAATGGATTTTGCACAGATGAGGAGTACGATATTTTCATGGGGCAAGTCAATGATTTTGAGAAAATGATCGTAGAATCCGGCATTTATCTCGTTAAATTCTACATCTCCATCACCAAAGAAGAGCAGGCGCGGCGATTTAAGGAGATAAAAAGCAGCCCATTAAAAAAGTGGAAGATGACATCCGTGGATGAGCAGGCTCAACAACTATGGGACAAGTACACAGAGTACAAGCAGCGGATGTTTGAATGTACGAACACAGAAATGTGTCCATGGACCGTCATCAAAGCAGATCGCAAAACATACGCCCGGCTGGAGGCCACACAGCACCTTTTAGAAACCATTCCCTACCAAAAGGACTGAAGTCATTCCAGTGATTTGATCACAGCCAGCAATAGTTTTCCGCTTATGCGCTTCTTATAGTTCGGGCTGATATATTCAAACAGCACCTCCCCGTTCGTGTCCAATACAAAGACAGAAGGCACTGGCAGGAACCCTTCATTCTGGCCGGAGGACCGAACCGATAACTTGTTGTAATACCTCTCCGGCGCCTTAAAAGCAATACCCACGGCTTGCGAAAGTGCGCCCGTCGCATCGGAATAAAGCTGGTATTTTAGCCCTTTTTTACCGGCAGTGGTCTTTTCATGCGCCATATTGTCGGGGCTGATCGCAACAATTTGATAGCCCTCGGCGAGTATATCCGGTTGTATTTCCGCCATTTCCACCAGATGGTGGTTGCAATACGGACACCACCCGCCCCGGTAAAAAATAACCACGGTGGGTTTCTCTTTGGCTATGCTCAAAATGGAAATAGGGCTGCCATCCAGGGAGTTAACTTCCACGCCGGGAAAACTTTCCCCTATCAAGAGTGGCGATATATCTTCTGCTTTTTCAGGCAGTTGCGCAAAATCTTGCGCAGTGAATCCGAGTGTTAGAGTTAAAATTAAGAAGGAGATTTTTTTCATATGAGGTGAATTATAGAATCCTGTGGGCATTTTAGCCTTCGAGTGAATATGGATTATTCTCTCACGAAAATTTAAATCCCACAAAGATTCAACGTGGTTTTTGGAACGAGTTTAAACATTAAAAGTTGTCAGCAACCAAGTTTGAGCAATAGCCCGAATTTATAATATAGTTTATTTAATTTATAAATGCGTACCTCTATTGGAAATTACCCTTATATTTGCAGGGTTCTTTGAGTAATTCTCTGTCGGTAAGAAAAATTTGACAAAAAGGTATTCAGTAGTCCGGTAAGCTCAGTTTTCGAATCTATTCAGCTCGTAATCTCCTTCCAGCCTCACTGCATTTCTCCGTTTTTGGTAATAAATAGTTCTACATCCTCAGGAGTTCCTCAGTTTATTTTTAACTTTTTAATTCTTTTTGCAATGAACATTTTCGTAGCAAAATTAAATTACGACACGCATGAAGATGACCTTCGTGCTGCATTTGAAGCATTTGGCGAAGTTTCTTCCGCCAACATTATCATGGACAAATTCAGTGGCAGGTCCAAAGGATTCGGTTTTGTTGAAATGCCGAATGATGATGAAGCACAAGCTGCTATTGACGAGCTGAACGACAGCGAAATGGATGGTAGAACCATCGTAGTGAAGAAAGCAGAGCCAAGAGAAAACCGCGGCGGTGGCCGTGGTGGATTCGGTGGCGGACGTCGCGGTGGCGGCGGCGGCGGCTACGGTGGCGGAAACCGCGGCGGCGGTGGATACGGTGGTGGCGGTGGAAACCGCTGGTAATCGTTGATTGCCCGCTGCCGGACCGGCAGCAAAATACAGGATCCCGGTACGATGTACCGGGATTTTTTTTTTGAGTATCTTGAAAATACCAGCCAGCACTGTTTCAAATTTTGGGTGGTAGCTTCTATCCTGTCCCGTTGGATATTCCCGCTTTTTTTGGTGAACTTGGCGCCTGAAAAGAGCTCGAAAACAAATTATGAAAAAGATACTAATAGCGAATCGCGGGGAAATTGCGATACGCATCATGCGCACGGCAGCAAATATGGGAATGAAAACGGTGGCTATATACTCTGAAGCTGACAGAGATGCCCCTCATGTACTTTACGCCGATGAAGCCGTCTGCATGGGGCCTCCGCCTTCTGGTCAATCTTATCTTTTGGCCGGAAAAATCATTGATACTGCGAAAAGTTTGGGTGTAGATGGCATCCACCCCGGCTATGGTTTTTTAAGTGAAAATGCCAGTTTTGCCCGAGCCGTTACCGAAGCGGGAATCAGTTTTATCGGGCCGTCTCCGCATTCCATTGAGGTAATGGGAAGCAAGCTGGCAGCTAAAGATGCAATTTCTAAATACGATATACCAATGGTGCCCGGCACTGCTGGGGCCATCGGCGACATTGCTGAAGCCCGAAACATCGCCCGGGAAATCGGGTTCCCGGTGCTTATAAAAGCGTCTGCGGGGGGAGGTGGAAAAGGGATGCGCATTGTGGAAAATGAAGAAGAATTGCCTTCCCAGATGGAGCGAGCCATCAGCGAGGCAAAGTCGGCCTTTGGCGACGGTTCCGTTTTTATTGAAAAATACATTACCTCGCCGCGGCACATAGAAATACAGGTACTCGCCGATACGCACGGCAATATTGTTCACCTGTTTGAGCGCGAGTGCAGTGTGCAACGCCGCCATCAGAAAGTGGTGGAAGAGGCACCGAGTGCCATTCTCACTCCCGAACTCCGAAATGCCATAGGTGCCGCAGCTGTGAAGGTGGCAAAAGCCTGCGATTACACCGGTGCTGGAACCGTGGAATTCCTCGTGGACGATAAGCACGATTTTTATTTCCTCGAAATGAACACCCGTCTGCAGGTGGAGCACCCCGTCACAGAAATGATTACGGGCATCGACTTGGTGGAACAGCAAATAAAAATTGCCCGTGGAGAAAAGCTGCCTTTCACGCAGAACCAACTCGCCGTGAATGGCCACGCGGTGGAATTGCGGGTGTACGCCGAGGACCCGCTCAACAATTTCCTGCCGAGTACCGGCCACCTCTCTGAGTACCAGCCACCATCAGGCAAAGGTATCCGGGTGGACGACGGATTCCGCGAAGGAATGGATATTCCCATCCATTACGACCCCATGCTCTCCAAACTCGTGGCTTGGGGCCACGACCGCAACGAGGCAATTAGCAGGCTGCTCGCAGCTATCGAAGACTATCGCATCACAGGTGTGGCGACCACTTTGTCATTCGGACGATTCGTGCTGCAACACCCTGCTTTTTTGTCGGGCCATTTCGACACCCATTTCGTCAAAAAATACTTCAACAATGGTGCTTTGGAGGCCAGTGAAAAAGAAGCCGCCGGATTGGCAGCTCCATTGGCGTTGCAACTTTATCTTCGGGAAAAACAAAAACTGAGAGAACCCAAAGTGAGCCCCTCCGGCTGGACGAACAGATGATCCATGCCCCGTCATTTTGATTTTGCCAATTGCCCCGGCAGGGGCGCAAATAATACGGTCATGAATACCAGGTATTTTCTAATCTCCCTGCTCTGCCTCGTAAACACCGCCTCATTCGCACAGGATGCCTACCACTCAAATCTTCAGTCATCGCTGCAATCCGGTTACGGTTTGCCAGCAGGTAACTGGGTATTGCCCGGCAATGAAACGGCAACTTACGCAGCGGACTATACCTGGGGCGACGCCACCAGCAGCACCCAGTCAGCTACCGGCCAGGATTTTTCCCAAAAAGTACACCTTACTGTGAGTGCGGCCGGAAGCCCGCAATGGGCCAGCGGCTATGCCATTTCGAATGTGAATCCAATAGGAAGTGGCAGTGCCTGCCTGTTGGTCATTTGGCTGCGGGCCGTCAATGGCCCGGGTAAGGTGAGCCTCTTTATTGAAAATTCCTCTACTTATGAAAAGGAGGTGTACCTCACCTTCGATGTGACGGAAGAATGGACGCAATACCTCGTGCCATTCGAGGCCGGTCAGGCCTATGGTGCCGGGGGGCTGAATACCGGCATGCACATCGCCTGGCTGGCACAGGAAATCGAATTGGGGGGCCTAGCCATGCTCGACTATGGCACTTCCGTATCTGTGGACGACCTACCCAATCAGGTCAACAACGATCACTACGGCGGCTGGGAACCCGACGCCCCCTGGCGTGCCGAAGCTGCCCAGCGCATTGATTCCCTGCGTAAAGCCAACCTCACCGTGCGCGTGGTAGATGCCGGTGGCAGCCCCCTGCAGGACGTGCCGGTGCAGGTCGAAATGTTGCAGCACGAATTCGCCTTCGGCTCGGCGGTGGTGGCGAGCCTTTTCGCCAGCAACCACAATCAGAACGACACTTACGAGTCAAAACTCTCAGACCTCGACGGGCAGGGCCACGGCTTCAATTGGGTGGTTTTTGAAAATGCGCTCAAATGGCCTGCCTGGGAAAACGGCTGGACCGCCTCGAAAACCGAGGTCGCCAATGCCACCCAATGGCTGGTGAACCATGACATCAAAGTGCGGGGCCACAACCTCGTATGGCCGGGGCTGAATCATCTGCCCAACGACGTGGCCGCCAACATCACCGACGTTGGTTTTGTAAAAAATCGCATTTTCAACCATATCGAAGAAATAACTACCTGGCCCGGCATTGCCGGCAACATCGCCGAATGGGATGTGCTCAATGAAATCACTACCAACCGAGACCTCGAATTCGCTTTTCAGGGGCAACCCGGCTACCCTACCGGAAGGGAGATATATCCCGAAATCTTTGACAAACTCTCCGAAGTTGACCCCGCCACCGATCTATGGCTCAACGATTATGTGACCATCGGCCAAAATAATACCGGTGGCGGACTTTATGATACGCTCAAGCAATTTACGCAGGAAATAGTGAATGCCGGTGTGCCGTTGGACGGCATTGGATTCCAGTCCCATTTAGGAGGGTTCCCGCCTTCCATTTACGACGTAAAAGACGTTCTCGACGACTACAGCAATACCTTCGGCACGGCTGCCAAAGTGACGGAATACGACATCAGCAGCGAAGTGAGCGACCCACTCGCCGCTACCTATCTCCGCGATTACCTCACCATGATTTTCAGCCACCCCAGCATGGACGGCTTCATGATGTGGGGCTTTTGGGACGGTGCTCATTGGCACAACAACGCCCCGCTGTTTTACCAGGATTGGTCGCTAAAGCCATCCGGACAAACATTCGTGGACATGGTTTTCAATGAATGGTGGACCTCAGAAAACGGGCAGACAGATGCCAACGGCGAGTATTTCGTAAGAGGGTTCAAGGGTAAATACAAAGTGACAATAACTTGTGCCGACACCCTGATAGTGGATACCGTACAGATGTCCGGCGATTTGCTTTTGGCAAGAGTTTGCGACGCAGTAAATGCTGCTGAAGAGCCATCTCGAAATGGCAGCATCCGCATTTTCCCAGATCCCGTTTCCGGCCATTTCACGGTGCAATTCGATTTCAAAGACCCGCAGATGGCGTCTCTGACTTTGTTGAATTCACAGGGCATCGCTTTGCGCCAATGGGAACGGGAAGCTGTTTTTAAAAACACTATGATTGTGGATATGACGGGGCTGCCACCGGGAATCTATTTGCTGCAAGCCCGCACAGATGTGGAAACGCGGATATTCACAATTTCAAAATTATAATCCCTACCGAAAGCGCTGTTGAATATGGAGGATTTAGCTTCTGTAAAAAAAGAATTGTTCACGCATTGTAACACCTGGGTTTCGCAAAAAATCGCAGTGGCAAAGCAGGCCATGGACCAGGCCCAACAGGCCGCCAATGAGGAAACCAAAAGCAGCGCTGGCGATAAGTTTGAAACCGGCCGCGCCATGATGCAACTCGAAAAAGAAAAATACGCTCGTCAATTGGCCGGGGCGCTGGATTTGCGAACTGCCCTTTCACGCATTAATGTGGAAAAAACTTACCATTCCGTGCAACCAGGCTGCCTTGTGGAGACCACCGGGGGACGCTATTTCATCGCCATCTCAGTCGGTAAAATAGCATTGGATGAGTTGGAATACTTCGCCATTTCGGCAGCCTCTCCAATTGGGGCGGTATTGCTCAATCAGAAGAAAGGTGCAGAGGTGCAATTCAGAGGAAGGAAAATCAGGATTTTAGCGGTCGGATGAGCTGTGAAAAGAAGAACACCTATGAGATATCGGAAACCTCATAGGTGTTGCCCTCTCATCTCATGAAGATATTTTCACTTCCGCGTCATCCACCACCCGAGCCAAACGCCCGTAATACCCCATTGTGCAATGGCATCCATCAGATAGCCCCAGGAATTGCTTTCAAACCAGATGGTATTCATGTACGGAATAGTGAGGTAGCCGATGAATCCAACTCCGAGTGACGCGAGCAATGCGGTACTGAAAGTAAGACTTTCTATTTTGCCGAGAAGCCAAATCAACAGGAATGCGGCAACCAAGTCCACCAAAAACCCTCTGATCATATTCATGGTCATGTCTGCGCCCATAGATTTGTGATAAGTCACCGTAGCCCAAGGCTGGCCTATCAATTCATTTTCATAATAAGTTTTCTGCTCTTCACTGGAGCTGCCTGGAACGGGCTGTGGAACGTAATAGGTGCCTTCGGCGCTGATGTTGGCCGACAGTGTTTCCATGATGGCATCCTGGTTTTCGGTGTACTGCATTTCGGAGGCATGCAATTTTAGAGCTTGCCAGGAAAGGAATTGCCAGACAAATAATATGATGCCGGCAACGACGGTTGCAATAAGTCGATTTTTCATAAACATAGAGTTTTGATGATGATGTGAATTGAATTGCTGATGTACTGAATCTTTAAAAATCAGGCTAATAACTTGCCTCTAAAATGAGCTGCCGGGAAACGGCGCCGGCATCAAAATAGTGGTAGTCATTTGCCCCTTACATGCAAAGTATATCGGGACCTTTAATTGCACCTGATCATAGCTCCTTTATTTTCGCCAGCCTGCCACCGAGCCATCCCATTGGTATATATGCGAGCACCAGATCCGTAACGGCAAACCAGGTGGGTGCAGGCAACATAAATACATTTGCGATTCCGCCAATGAGAAAGAAAGCTCCGATGCCCAGCGCGAATTTCATCTTATGAGTGGCTGCAACGAGACCTGCCACGACAGCCCCCGCAAGCGTTCCGAGTGCATGCGCCAAAAACGGAAAAATGAAATGTTTCGGCTCAAACAAATACATTGAATCTTTCAGGCTCTCCATGTTGGTGACATCTACCCCTTCCGGCGGTGGGATGACGGAACTGCTGAGCATGATAAGGCCCATATTGACGGCACTTCCAATTACAATGCCTGCAACAACGGCCAGAATATTTCTTAAAATCGGGTTCACGTGTTTTGAGTTTTAGATGAAAGTTTAAGGTTGATAGGGTTGATGGCTGTATGAGAATTGCCTCTGGGCCTGAGTTGTAAAATACCGATATCAGAGGCTGATCCTTCGCAATGAGATGCTCCAAATACAACATTATTGCTGCCAAAGATATGTTCGGCATTGCATACTGCCAAATGGAATAAGGACTCCGTTGTTGCATTTTTTCCCAAAATACCTGAACTTGCAGGAACACACTTGCGGAACCGCTTTCACGATCATGTTTCCCATCATGAAAAACAGACACTACCTCCTCTTCCTGATGGTACCGCTATTTACTGCCCAACAGATCATTGCACAGGACACCCTCCACACGGAGTGGACGCTGAGAGCCGCCAGCCCCCTCATGAACGGCAATGCAGATGCCTGGGCCATCGGTACCGATGACGCAGGCAACATCTTTTGGGGCGTAAACGAAGACGCACCGGGGCTGTTCGTACTCATGGATGCCATGCTCTGGAAAATCGATACGGACGGCAATATCATCTGGAAAAACACCATGGCAACCGGCCCATTTGCGCAGCAATCTTATAACCTCAAAGTAACCAATAACCTGGTTATTGCCGCCGGCCGTACCTGCACAGCCCTTTCCCTGGACTCTTGCAACGCGCTGCTTCTCGCTGCAGATACCGGGACCGGTGCACTGCAATGGAGTTCCGAATGGAGTGGCCTCTATGGCTACGAAGAATTGGACGGCATCGGTCTTCAACCCAACGGCTTCCTCGTCAG
>CAZPHZ010000108.1:0-9558 GCA_964586035.1 uncultured Saprospiraceae bacterium | reverse complement strand
GGCGGGACAAAAATATTATGTCGAACTCCTCCACAAAGACGGTGGCGGAAACGACCATTTTCAGGTTTATTGGAAAACTCCTTCCAACAGCTCATGGGTCATCATTCCGGGAACAGCACTTTCCCCAATATGCCATCCTGAAATTTGCTACAACAACCTGGACGACGATTTCGACGGCCTCACCGATTGCGAGGACGACGAGTGCGGACCAATCCTGGTCGGCAATTATTTCACCACAGATGAACACTGTGGATCGGGTGGGGGTGCTATCGACATCAGTCCTCTGGCTGCCGATCTGCCCTTGAGCTATCAATGGTCCGACATGAAAGAGACAGCTTGGTGGACATTTGAGGAAACGCCCAATGACGTTTCAGGGCATGTTAACCACTCCAACGGCATTGCAGGCTATCCTATCTATTCAACCGACGCTGTGCAGGGACGTTTTTCAGCTTATTTCAACGGCAGTACCTATATCCGGTACAGCGTTGACCATGGATTCATGGAAAAGGACTTCGACAAACTGACCGTGGCCATGTGGATAAAACCGAGCAACCTCTCGGGCATTAAAACGCTGTTTGATGAGGGGGGGTCCACCGGGGGAAAAGGCTTGGCTATACGTCTGACAAATAACGTCATTACGGCAGGAGTAAAAAATGGCGGGACCTTGTTCAGCGATGCTTCGCATGTACTTACCAATGACGGACTCTGGCACCATGTGGCAGCGGTTTTCAACAAGAGTAAATTCACGGTGTACCTCGATGGGGTGGCCGGCCCAACTATCACCACCAATTTTAATAAAGTAAAAAAACATGGAAACAACGGGGGCCTCGGAGCCCCGATAAGCGGCTCAGTACTCAACAGTGGGAATACTTTTTATGTGGGCCTGATGGACGACGTGCGTTATTATCGCAAAAAGGCTTTGACGCCCAACCAGATTGCTGACTTGGCCTCCGGCTCGGGTGACCGTTCCAACTTATTGGCCGGAACATATTCCATCACCTTATCCTCTGCTTCGGGCTGCTCGACCAGTGCCACCATGAACATTGCCAGTTCCAGTAACTTTACAAACGGCGGCAGCATCGGCGGCGATGAAATCAAATGTTTGGCCACCTACGACGGCTCTCTCATTACCAGTCTATCAGCGCCCAGCGGTGGTGGCAACGGCCCTACGGAATACAAATGGGAAAGCAGCACCGACGGAGGTGATACCTGGATAGTAATAGACTCGGCGGCAGGCTCCACATACGACCCACCCGTTTTGAGCGTGGAAACATATTACCGCCGGGGTGCCCGGCTCAGCCCATGCCTCGACTGGGTGTTCTCAAACACCATCACCAAATCTTTCACGGTGAACTTTACGAACGCGGGTGCCATTTCGGGCAATGAGAGCTCATGCGGTGCCTTTGACCCGGCCCCAATTGCCAGCCTCGCCGCACCATCTGGCGGCGGTACCGGAGCTACGGAGTACCTGTGGGAAAAAAGTATAGATTCCGGTGTTACCTGGAACGTCATATCGGGAGCAAACAGTTTGACCTATGATCCGCCGAGTATTTCTCAAATTACCCAATACCGGCGGGGCGCCCGCAGGAATCCCTGCGATGCTTTTCTGTACACACTGCCCGTGCAAAAAACAGTAGTCAGCCCTTTGACCGATGCCGGGTCAATTGTGGGCACAGAAAGCAATTGCGGGTCATTCGACCCGGATGTCATCGGCAGTATTTCCGCACCAACCGGAGGCGTTGGGGGGGTGATTCAATACCAATGGCAAAAAAGTACCGACGGTGTTATTTGGGCCGATGTGGCTGGGGCCAATGCCGAGACCCACAACCCTACCACCGTCATTCAGACCACCCAATTCCGGAGGGGCGCACGACGCTCACCTTGCACGGGCTTCATTTATTCAAATGTTATTTTCAAATACGTGGTGTCTAATTTTACGGCAGGAGGGTACATTTCTGCTGACGAGGTCAATTGCGGAGGCTACGACCCCGCTCCAATCACAAGTCTTGCCGGTCCATCGGGAGGACAGGATGGCAGCACATTTTACCGTTGGCAAAAAAGCACGGACAATGGTGCCACATGGCTCACAATCTCTGGTGCCACTGCCGATACACATGACCCGGGGGTTATTACCCAAACTACGAGTTACCGGAGGCAGGCACACCGGTCACCTTGTTCAGCATGGATTAACTCGAACACCATCAAGAAATCTGTGAAGCCCGTTCCTGTTTCTGTTATTGCTACCTTTCCAGTGGAAGGCAATGGCTACCTGTGTGAGTTTGACAACTACGTTTTTAAGGCAACCGATGCAGGGTCAAATGTGACCTATGCCTGGAATTTCGGCACTTTTGCTACGCCGCAAACGGCAAACGGTATCGGGCCACATTCGGTGTCATTCAATGTACCAGGGACCACGCCATTTACCAATGTCCAGGCTATTCTGACGGCGACACTCGACGGGTGCTCCGCCTTCGATACGCTAGCCTATAAAGTGAGGCCGCAAATTGTGGTGACGAATGTGACCTCCACCAACCCCACTACCTGCAATGTCTCTGACGGAACTATCAGTGTGACGGCGAACTACCCTTCCGGCGCTGCCATCGAGGCGAGCGTTGACGGCGGCACTACCTGGATTGCACCACCATTTAATTACACGGCACTTTCAGGGGGTATTTACGAATTGCGCCTGCGCTATGCAGGGCAGGAATGCCAATTGGTGTGGGGAAACATCACTTTGACTGAGCCAACAAGCATTGTCCCCGCCATCATTCTATCGACCCTCGAAACCTGTGCAGGTACGACTTTTACCTTAGATGCCACCGTGCAGGGAGGATCTGCGCCCTTCACATACAATTGGAATTTTGGCGCAGACGCAACGCCTGCGAACGCAACAGGGCCCGGCCCGCATACCATTTCCATCGGAAGTGGTGGAATAAAATCCATATCGTTGAGTGTGCAGGACAGTTTCTGCTACGGCTACGTGGATACCACAATTACCATCGTATCAAATTTCACCGATGGCGGCAACATCGAAGGAACGGAAGACCTATGCGTAAATTTACCCGGAAGCACCATCACTTCCCTGTCACCACCCATTGGAGGTTATGGCGGCACCAGTGAATTTCTTTGGGAAAAACACGAAGACGACGGCAATGGCGGCTGGACGGCATGGGCTGAAATAACCGGTGCCACAGCGGATACGCTATCACCCGGAGTAGTTCCCATTTCCACGGAATTCCGGCGCAAAGCACGGCGCGGGCCGTGCGGAAATTGGATTTATTCAACGTCATTCTAAAGCGAATTTCCGGCTCTCCGGTACCGAATGGCGACCTTTATTCCTCGGCGTGCCCGGGTTTGTTCTACTCCAATAACGTTTCTGAAAACGATAGCAACCTGACCAACCCAGTGTATACAATCTACACACTGCCCACCAACGGCACACTCGATATGGATGCCAACGGTGAGTTCATCTACACCCCGAACTCCGCTTTCTGCGGCAGCGATCAATTCACGTACCAGGTGTGCAACAACGGCACTTCATGTTGCGATACGGCATCCGTCATTATTGACCTCGCGGATTCTCAAGCTCCCATATTGCAAAATATACCGTCCAACGTCATCGTGCATTGCGACGACGAGATACCGCTTCCACCCATTGTAAATGCATGGGAAAACTGTCAGTCCGTTTCACTGGTCATGGACGAAAGTTCGACACAGGGCGGCGACAGTTGCTCGGTGTACAGCTTCGACCTCACCCGCATCTGGACGGCACAGGACTACTGCGGCAATAATGTGGCTGATCAACAGACCATCACCATACTGGACGATACAGCACCGGACATCTACCGGATTTATACTTTGCCCAACGGCAAACGCATGGTGGCCGGGGTGATGGAAAACGTTACACAGCGATGGAAAACCATTCGCTTCCCAGTGCAGTTTGGTTCTAAACCCATCGTCTTTACACAGGTAACGACGAAAAACGATGCTGGTTCCGTCGTTACACGGCTCCGGAATATTTCCACCTCGCAATTTGAATTGCGTTTGCAAGAACAAGAGAATTCCGACGGCTATCACGCCGAAGAAAACGTGTCATGGATAGCCATTGAAGAAGGAACGAATGCCACAGGACTTCCATTCGAAGTGAAAAAAAGAGCGGTTAGCAGCAACTCAATTACTCAGGCTTTCAACGTGGCTCTCCCCGCTCCCGGAATCGTTTCTACCGTGCAGACTTTTAATGAAAATAACCCCGTCAATTTGAGGTACAATTCGTTGACCTCTTCGGGCTTCAGCATTCAGTGCCAGGAAGAAACCTCTTTCGACCCGGAGACAAACCACGGCTACGAGACTATCGGCTATTTGGGACTCGGCGGCACTGGCAACTTTACCAACGATATGGGAGAAGTCATCGGGGAAACGGGAACACTTTCAGTCAATCACACTACTCAAACGATATCCCTGGCACATACCTACCATAATCCCGTGGTGGTATTCGGCGGTATTTCATTAAATGAAGCCGATCCGGCCACCATACGGGTGAAAAACGTGGGGCCTTCTTCTTTCGATGTAGAAATTGAAGAGTGGGAATACCTCGACAATACCCACGCGGCAGAAAACCTGACATATATTGTGGTAGAAGGCAGCGTGCCTTTTGATCAAACATTAGAATGCAGCGCCATTCCGGAATCACCCGTTATCGGTGTAAATATGGTGGGGCTCGACAACTGCGACGTCTCGGTGGCGCTGACCATCTCAGAAAGTCCTTTCAATTTCGACTGCCAGGCTGATACGCTTTTCACCCGCCAATTCCACGTGCAGGACGAGTGCGGAAATTTCACCACCTACACCCAGACGTTTATCCTGCGCGACACGACTCCTCCCCAATTTACGGTACCCGAAGACCTGGTACTCACCTGTGCCATCGACTTCAACGACCTCACTATCACCGGGGATGTCACCGATGAGCAAGACAACTGCGCTGACGGTCTCGAGGCCGTTTTCACCGACAATTTGTTTTACCTCAACGGCTGTACCGGTTATATCCTTCGCATTTGGTCGCTCACTGACTACTGCGGAAATACGACCATTCATAATCAGAAGATAATCGTCTATAATGAAAACGATGCCGATGGAGACGGCATCGCAGACCAGTTTGACCTTGACGACGACAACGACGGCATACCCGATGCCAAAGAAGGTGACGTCGATACAGATGGCGACGGCATACCAAATTCATTGGACCTTGACAGCGATAACGACGGCATACCCGACATCCTCGAGGCTGGTTTTGAAGATAAAAACGGCGACGGCATTGTTGATAAGTTTGGCCAGCCTGATTGGGACATCGATGGCGACGGTTTATCCAATGACCTCGATGGCAACGAGGCAGACAGCTCTGCTGTGGCTTCAGATACTTTCGACCCACTCTCGGCTATCGCCGACCGTGATGGCGATGGGGTACCTAACTTTCTCGACTCCGACTCTGACAATGACGGCATCCCCGACCTTATAGAGGCCGGTGGTGTGGACGCTGATGGCGACGGCGTTATCGACTATCCTATCCTCGGCGACGCCAGGTCTTTGCCCGATGCCGACGGCGACGGATTTTACGACGCTTACGACCCGGATGACGACAGCTCTTTCGGAATTGATGCCCCCGGCGACATACTCTTGTCGGACAACAGTGGAACGTTCATAGGGGGGCAGGCATCATGGTCTCCCGACCAGGACGGCGACGGAGTGCCGGATTTCCTCGACTCCGACTCAGACAACGACGGCGTACCCGACCTCATCGAAGCGGGTGGAATCGATACCGATGGTGATGGAAGAATAGATGCCGCTATGCTCAGCGACACCACCGGCAAAGGATTCGACGATACTTACCGCCACAACCTGCTCATTACCACCGATGGCGATGGTGCCACCATCGACGGCAGGCCCGAAGACACGAATGGCAATGGTACCGCATATGAAACCGGCGACATCGACGGCGATGGTATTCCCAATGCACGCGATGCCGACTGCGACAACGATGGCATCCCCGATATAATCGAAGCGGGATTTTCTGCACAAGACCCCAATAGCACCGGCTCCATAAATCTGATGATAGACAGTGACGCCAATGGCTTCGACGACGCATCCGTCGGAAACATTTACACAGAACCCGACGGACTCCTATTGAATGGCCGCCCGGAAGATTCTAACGACGCAGACTCCAGTGCCTATAATTCCGTTGCTAACGATGGCGACTTCGGTCAGCTCAATGGCCAACCCGATGTGGACGACGACGGCGACGGCATTCCCAATTTCGCCGATCCGGACAGCGACGGCGATGGGATCACCGACGTGTTGGAAGACACCAACGGCAACGGCATCATGGATCCTGGTGAAACCGGATACCTCAACATCGACAGCGATGGCGACCTCATACCCGATGGATTGGAAGACCTCAACCATAACGGCATCTTCGACCTCGGCATCGAAACCGACCCCAGAGATATCGACACTGACAATGATGGCATTCCGGATGGCGTGGAAGACGCCAACCACAATGGCATTGTGGACGCCGGAGGTCTCGAAAGCAACCCCCGGGACCCATGCGACCCGCTCGCAGGTACCACCTGCATTGGGGTTTATGTAAAATTGAAAGTGAAACTCTACGGGGCACTGCTCGATAATAACTTCGACACACTCATGCGAGACGACCTTCGGGCAAAAGGCCTCTTACCTACCACTGAGCCGTATACGGAACTTCCCGGATTCGAGCATGTTGGTGGAGGCGGCGGCGAAGTCGTGCCTTTGTCTACATTCCTCGTGACCGGCCCCAATGCAATCGTAGATTGGATTTTCATCGAACTTCGGCTTGGCTCCGACGCCGGACACGTCGTCGCTACACCCTCAGCCCTCGTTCAACGGGATGGCGACGTGGTCGACATCGATGGCACCTCGTTGGTCTATTTCACCAATGTTCCCAGCGGGGACTATTACGTCGTGGTGCGCCACCGCAATCACCTCGGCCTTGGCACCCACGACCCGGTGCACCTCACTCCAACCCCAAACATGGTGGATTTTGCCGACTATTCGCTTGCCACCTTTGGCAGCAATCCCGGCATTGACGTTGGCGGGGAGCGTGTCCTGTGGTCCGGCGACCTGAATACCGACCGAAAGGTCATTTATCAAGGCCCCGGAAACGATGTGCAACCGATATTCTTCCACGTCATTACTCACTGGGCCAATACCTACTACCTCGCCAATTTCATCAGTCAAAGTTACAATGTACTCGACTTGGATATGGATGGAAAAACCATTTTCCAGGGACCTGGAAACGACCGAAGCAAAGTGCTTTTCAACACCGTACTCAACTCACCGGAGAACCTGACCCTCCTGGCAAATTTTGTGGTGGCTGAAAAATTACCGTAAAAAATGGGTCTTTATGAAAACGAATGGGGAAATATTCCTTTCCAGATGGCCATCTCTTTGAAAATCATGGCCAGGATGGTTCTCAATAGCCTGGAATACCAACTCCCCCACCTGCCCCCCTCAGAAAGGGGGGGGGAGCCTGTGACCGCTCACTTATTTAAGAAACAGCAAAATCTTAAAAAGTCAGTAGTTTTTTGATCCACCGGAGGCATTCACGATAGCGATATTCCGGGAATCAAAAGGGAAGGGATCGCTCAAAAATGAAGAGGCCGTCTGTACGCCCACGTTTTCACATTACGCAAACATTCCCGGGTTAACGCTGGTGGGGTTTGGAACCCCGCTGGCGTTTGACCTCCCCATTCATTTAAACTTCAGGTATTGCGCTGCAGGGTGTTATTACAAAGAACCATTTTTTCATTAAACGAATGCGAAATGCATTGAAATAAGGGGCAATCCCAAACCCGTCTTCACGTCATGAGTTTTTACCGCCATTAAATCTAATTTGCTTCCCACCAGCTCTTCCCCTGAAAATTCGATTTTTATCTGTAAACTTGCCAGCCACAAAGTGGAGTTAATATCTCCCGACCTGCAAGAAACAGGTGCCGGGGTAGCATCAGGAACTCAGATAAACGAAAAACTCAACCTACTCTTTCCGATGAACCTGCTCAAAAAAATTATTTATAAAAGCCTCAAATCTTTGGTGGGCATCGGCTTCAAGGTGTATTTCAAAAAAGTCGTCATCGTAAACCCGGAGCGCCGCCATATCAAAGGGCCGTTCATCGCCAACGTCAACCACCCGGCCACCCTGCTTGATCCATTTAGCTCGGCCATTACCATTCCCCGCTATTTTCATTTCCTTGCCAACGTGGGCCTTTTCCGAAAAAAGATTTGGGCGTGGTTTCTCAATTATTTGTACTGCATCCCTATAGAACGGCATCTGGACATGAAGGGCAAGCCCCTGCACAACGAGGCCAATTTCGAAGCTGCCATACAACTCCTCAGCAGCGGAGGATGCCTGCATATTGCACCAGAGGGATTGAGCGTTGTAGAACGGCGGATGCGGAAAATAAGAACCGGTACCGCCCGCATCGCCTTGCAGACCGAGGCTCGGAACAACTTCAAGCTCGGTCTCCAACTCCAACCGGTCGGCCTCAATTACTCCGACCCCATCCATTTCCGCACAGAGCACTTGATTATATTCGGTGAGCCTATCCTTATTTCCGATTTCAAAGAACGTTATGAAAAAGACTCCCGGCAAACTGTCCGGGATGTCACAGACCTGCTGCGGCAGCGCCTCACCGCCATCTCCATCGTGACCGAAGACGATGGCGAAGACCAGCTTCTGCTTTGCCTCGAAGCTATTCAGCGCACGGAAAATCCGCCCGGCATGGAGGCCCATTTTTACCGAACTAAAAAATTGCAGGCCGGACTCGGGAATTGGAGAGAAAATGCCCCGCAGGAGTTTGAGACGTTTGCGGATATGGTGCGGGACTACAGCGCTAAACTCCGCTCATTGGGCACAAGCGATGCGGCTTTGAAAAATCCCTCCATCCGGCCCGATGCGATCAAACTGGTGCTCGCATTTCCGGTCTTCCTCTTAGGCTATGCCAGCCATTTCCTCTGTTGCTGGTTCGCCAAAAAATCGAGCGACTGGTTCAACGACACCTACGCATTCATCCCCACCTACAAGTTCGTCACCGGCCTCATCACCTTCCCCCTGTTTTATGCCCTGCAAATCTGGCTCGTGCACGTCCTCACCGGCAGCGCAGCTTGGACGCTGGCTTATGCCCTGAGCATCGTACCCACAGGCCTCGCAGCCGATTGGTTTATGCGAAAGTGGAAACTGTTTGTGGAAAAATGGCGGGCAGGGGCTTTTGCAAAAAATGACCCGCAGGCCCACGCCAACCTATTGCATTTGAGGGAAAAGATTTTGGAATACACCGCCGAAACTCAAAAGATTGGAAAGGGAATTCTTAAGTGATGCTGCGCTAAATATGGCTCCCCTGCAACTATCGGGGCTACGGCGCCCGGCTTCGCCGTCATCCCGCTATTGAGCCTTAATTGTTATGGGCTGGGGTTTTATTATTATGCCTGAATTTCATTTGCTCAGCACCTTGAATTTTCGTTAATTTTAATATA
>CAZPHZ010000107.1:0-9564 GCA_964586035.1 uncultured Saprospiraceae bacterium | reverse complement strand
GGAGGTGGCGTCGCAGCTGAAATGGTTGATGGGCAGACGGAGGCTGCAGTCTGACGGATTGCTGAGTAAGGGCGGTGCCTTCAGGGGGGTGATTCCCGCCGTTGGTGGAAATAAGTCCTTAATTTCAGGTGCCGGGCACGAAAATGAACCCTGTGCGCCAACAAGGCAGAATGTCCAAAGGAGGATAATCCTAAAATAGAATCGCTGCATACTGGTCCGTCCGGTAAGTGTTGGTTAAATTATTTCCTGAGTGACTGACGTTGATTCTGCACTGGCAAATTTAGGGTCGTTTTCTGAGATGCCGGGTTCGAGCACAGTTTCAACCTGGACAACATTCAGGAAAATGATAGCAATAAGGTCTGCAGGTGCTCAACTATTAATTGAAGACGGGATTATAAATTGGCTTTTGACCGAAGACTTCAGACGAGAAAAAGCCAATCATTAAAACGGCAATTTCAGAAGGATGAAAGCCCATTGCAAATCATCCGGAGTCCAAAGTCTAACAATAATGTCGGGAGGCAAAAATAATCAAATTTGCGAAGTCTTACACATGAGTAACGGACAACTTGTAATCTTAAAATTTAGAAGGACTTTTGCTAAACGATTTGATTTTTTCAACGAAAAATGAAAATCCGGCCCGGTTCCTTTTAATTTGCGAACTGATATCACCTGTAAGTTTTTCATGAATAAAATACGGCGACATACAAAGCTAAGGATATGGGTAATCCTGTTTAGTGCGCTGGCATTGGGGTCCTGCCAGGACAACGGAGACGTCTCCTCCTCTCCTTTTGAACTGGCCAGTGCCAACACAGCTGATGTTCCTTTGGCCTGGATGCAGTTGTTTCTCGACCTCGACCGGTATGCGCCGGACTACCGGCCAGGTCCAGCCGCCAGAGCGCTTGCTTACACCAATCTGGCAGCTTATGAGTCCTGTATCCGCGGAATGCCAGAATACAATTCGCTTCAAAATTTATACGATGGGTTAAGTCTGCCTGCCACCAATACTTCGAAAGATTACCATTGGCCCACAGTGGCCAATGCAGTGTATGCCTCTCTTATAAAACAATTCTTCCCGGCAGAGTCCTTAGCAGCCGAAAAGCAGACGGACTTGCAATTCAAGATTTTGGAACTGGAAGATGCTTTCAATAAGGACTTTTCGGCCAAGGTAGGTAGTGCGATTTTCACTCGCTCCAAATCGTTCGGGGAAGAAGTCGCTGGGGTTATTTGGGAGTGGTCGAAAACCGACCAATTCGGGCACAACGCCTACCTTTTTCCACGACCGGATGATTATAGCCCTCCCATTGGCCCCGGCCTTTGGACAGCTACCCCCCCGGATTTCGAAAATGCCCTTTTCCCCTATTTCGGAAAGGTCCGCACCTTTGCCATAACAGAAGATGATAAACTTGTGCATGTCCCTTTGTCTTTCAGTCAGGAATCCACCTCGCAGATTTATGCAGATGCACTCACCGTTCGAAATGCCGTGGACAACGCCACTTTTACCGAGGAATGGATCGCAGAGTTTTGGAGCGATGACATTGCCGGCCAAACCTTCAGTTCGGAAAGCCATTGGATTTCAATAGCCAGCCAGGTGTTGACCAACGAAAACGCCAGCCTCGAAAGCGCACTTTACACTTTAGCCAAGGTATCTATTGCTTTGCATGATGCCAGTGTTGCAGCTGTTCATTCCAAATACGTTTACAACGTGGAACGGCCGGTCACATACATCAACCGGGTGATCGACGAAGCTTGGGAACCACATTGGAATACCACGCCGGGGCAGCCTACATACCCTTCGGGGCATGCCATGTTGAGTGCAGCGGCAGCAGAAGCACTTTCAGATATTTTCGGGTACAATTACGCCATGACCGACCATAGCCATCAGGAGTCAACCGATTTTTTCGGCATGCCTCGCGCATTCAGCAGCTTTTATGAAATGGCTGGAGAAAATGCCATATCCCGCCTTTATTTGGGTGTAAATTACCGCATGGCGTCAGAAGAAGGCCTTCGGCATGGCTTTGACATCGGCCGGGTGGTCAATCAGTTGCCTTTCAAAAAGTAATTAAGAACCCAATATTTTGTTGAGAAATTTGCGAATCAAATGACCTAGGCTTCCTCGCCCCTTGCGGACAAATACTATTTGTTTGCAACCCAGGTTATCCAACCACGACATTTATCAAACGGCCAGGCACCACTATGACTTTGCGTACTGTCTTGCCTTCCGTCCATCTTTTCACGGATTCTAATTCAAGTGCTAATTTTTCAAGGTCAGGCACGGCAAGGCCAGCTGGAAATTGAACGAGGTCGCGTTTCTTACCATTTATACTGACGGGGTAATTCACCGTATCCTCGATGAGATGGCGCTCTTCCAAAGCCGGAAATTCAGCCATACAGACAGATTTGGTATGCCCCAACAGATGCCATAATTCTTCGCTGACATGGGGAGCAAACGGCGCAAGTGCCCTTACCAAAGCATCCAATATCTCCCGATTATTGCAGTTGTGGCTGCGAAGGTCGTTCACGCAAATCATGAATCCGCTGACGCAGGTATTGAAAGAAAACCTTTCTATGTCCTGTGACACCTTTTTCAAACAGGTGTGCAATATTTTCAATTCCTCTTTGTCCGGCTCGTCGCCGCTCACGAAAAACTGCCCCTGCTTGTCGAAAAATAAACTCCATAATTTGCGGAGAAATTTAGAGACACCATCAATGCCCTTGGTATCCCAGGGTTTTGCCTGCTCGATGGGGCCGAGAAACATCTCGTACATCCTAAAACAATCGGCACCATATTCCTCCACCACATCGTCCGGATTGATCACGTTGAATTTACTTTTCGACATTTTGCCAACTTCTGAAAATGTGTGCAGATGGCTGTCTCTGGCTTCCCCCTTCGGGGTAAAAACACCACGGTGGTAAGTCCCGTTTTCGCATTCAAACAGGGCATCCTCGTATTCGGGGCGCCAGTCGATAAACTGTTTAATGCTGTCGATGCTCATAAATGAATTCGGAGAGCCATAATCAACGACATAATTGACTAAAACAGGAATTTTTACGTAATCGGAAATACCCATTTTTGAGGCGAGCTTTGCACACACGAATTTGCTTTTGCCATCCACTTTTTCTTTTAATAAAAATATGCTCTCGATGACGCCTTGAATCATCCCCTGATTTATCAGTTTCCGGTAAGGTTCATTGGTGGGTACCAACCCTTTGTCAAAAAGGAATTTATGCCAAAAACGGCTGTACATCAAATGGCCGACAGCATGCTCCGTACCGCCAACGTAAAGGTCCACATCCCGCCAGTATTCCAGCGCCTTTTTACTGGCAAAAGCGTCGTTGTTGTGGGCATCCATATAGCGAAGAAAATACCACGAAGATCCAGCGAAACCAGGCATGGTGTCTGTCTCGCGGGTCCATCCGCCCGGCTGATTTACCCAGTCAGTAGCGCGGGCGAGCGGCGCTTGTCCGCCGGTAGTAGGTTTGAAATCGTCTAGGTCCGGCAATTCCAGAGGCAATTCGCTTTCCGGAAGAGCGTGAGCCACGCCATTTTCATCGTAAATGATGGGGAACGGTTCACCCCAATACCGCTGTCTGCTGTAAATGGCGTCACGCAGTTTGTAATTGATTCGGCGGGAGCCGATATTGCGCTCCTCTAATTTCATCATAATGGCCTCGATGGCATCGGGGACCTCCATGCCGTTGAGGAAATCAGAGTTTATCATTGTACCCACCTTGTCTTCGATGGAAGCACCAGGGTGCATGCTTTTATCGATGATTTGCACGACGGGTAAATTAAATTTTTCTGCAAAGCGCCGGTCTCGTTCGTCGTCGGCCGGGACAGCCATTATAGCCCCGGTTCCATAATCTTTCAGTACGTATTCAGCAATCCAGACGGGGATTTTATCCCCGTTAAAAGGATTGAGAGCATAAGCCCCGGTGAAAGCGCCCGTCACCTCTTTGGATTCGGCCATTCGGTCGCGCTCAGAGCGGGTATTCACATAAGCCAGGTAATTCTTTATTTCCGTTCTTTGGGCTTCGGTAGTAATCTTTTGCACGAGGTCGTGTTCTGGCGCAAGCACCATAAATGTTGCACCGAAAATAGTATCTGCACGAGTAGTAAATATCTCCAATTTATCTTCAATTCCCTCCATGTCGAAGAACATTTGAGCACCCTCGGAACGGCCAATCCAGTTGCTTTGCATTTTGGTCATCGAGTCTGAAAATTCGATGTCCCCCAAATCATTCAGAAGGCGTTCTGCGTAGGCGGTAATCCTGAGCGACCATTGCAACATAGGTTTGCGCTCCACTGGATGTCCCCCACGCTCGCTAAATCCGTCTTTCACTTCGTCATTGGCCAGAACGGTGCCCAACTCTTCACACCACCAAACATAGGTCACCTTGCGGTAAGCCAGCCTGTAATTCATAAGCACACCGTCGCGCTGTTTCGGAGACATGGCCTTCCATTCCGAGGCAGAAAACGTGCTATCCTGTGAATTTTCTGCATTCACAGCAGCGTTGCCATTGGCTTCGAAAAGTGCCGTCAGTGCCTCGATGGGCCGGGCCTTTTTCTCCTCCTTGCAATAATAGTGGTTGAACAATTGGAGGAAAATCCATTGCGTCCATTTATAATAGGCAGGGTCGCAAGTGCGCACCTCCCTGCTCCAGTCGAAACTGAACCCGAGGTTGTCTAACTGGGCGCGATACCGGTCAATGTTTTTTTCAGTGGAGATGGCGGGATGGACTCCGGTCTGAATCGCATATTGCTCGGCAGGAAGGCCGAATGCATCGTATCCCATTGGATGTAACACATTGAACCCATTCATGCGTTTGAATCGGGAAACTATATCTGAGGCAATGTACCCCAGCGGGTGTCCCACATGCAGTCCGGAACCCGAAGGATATGGAAACATATCGAGTACATAGAATTTGGGTTTGCTGCTATCATTAGAGACTTTGTACACCTCATTTTCGTTCCACCACTTTCTCCATTTATTTTCAATTTCCCTAGGATTGTATTCCATGTCTTATGAATTTTCGTCTTTGGCACCGGCCTTAAGCCGGCAATAGCATTTTAATTGAAGCCGCGAAGAAAGGGCATTTTGTTGAATTGGGAAAATACCCATGCGTACAAAACAACGTGCGATGATTTTAATTCCCGAACATCAAAGCGTGAGGTGAATGCCCCTGCTACCAAACAAGCATGTTTGAAAAAAATGGCAGAGTCCCCAAAAATATGAACTCTTCTTGCTGCGGTGCCATACCTGAATACCATGAAAAAGACCATTTTTCATGCTTTTAGCCTCCCTGTTGGCGAAAAATGGGGCGCAACAGTTTAATGTTTATAAAAAAAAGGATATTTTGCAGATCAATTGCCGGTCAAAACCTTTTCTCGAACAAAATTCGCTCCCCAAAATCCGGCGTACCTGCATGAACAGGCAAGTTTCTCACCCTGCAAAATTCAGTTAAAGGACAACATCCTGATGTTTCCGGAGGTCAATCCAAAGGTTCCCGGATTTGCTGGATTATTCTCAATCATTAACTCAAATATTACTGCTCTTGGAAACTTAAATTCAATACCATGAACGGAATTTTATCTCAATCCACCGATTACAAAAAGTTCTTTTTACCTCTGCTATTACTACTTATTTCATTCCTATTTATGCCGCCGCAAGTAAAAGCAGGAGGGTCAAATGGCGATGACGTCCTAATTGTCTGCCCAAACGATATTACCATGGAAGCAGCACCGGGACTTTGCGGCGTCGTTTTCGATTTCAATACACTAGTGTGGTTTTCCACCGTTCCCTTAGTGGATACTATTTTTAACCCAGGCCCCGGCTCCTTCTTCTTCATTGGCACAACACCGGTCACACTCATGGGCACTGATACGAATGGCATGGTATCGGTTTGCGCATTCACCATCACCATTAATGAATATCCGGGTATGACTTGTAAAGACACCATTTATATCAATCTCGATGAAGATTGCTCGGTGCCGTTGACCTATGAGAATACACTTGTTCCAAATGAGCACGGATGCCCCATCACGGGATTTGATATAAATCTCCTCTCGCCCAACGGAGATTCACTCGGCGATGTGGTGACCCCGGAATTCTTGGGCCATTGGTGGGATTTTACCGTCGCCAATAGCTCCGGAAACTCCTGTTCAGGACATCTCTTTGTGCCGCCAGCCGGTCAGCCGCCTTCTATCACCTGCCCGGCAGATACTACCATTTATTGCAATGAGTACATCGCTTCGTCTTTTTTGGGCACTCCGCAAATAACAGGCTGTCAAGATGAATCCATGCTCGACATCACCTATGAAGACCTCATCATCAGCTCTTTTTGCAATGGCGACACTCTGGCTTTTCGAATGGAGCGTGCATGGAGTGCCGTTGATACTTTTGGCATCGAAACATCCTGCACTCAAAATATTTTTGCAAGACGGCTCAGCCTCTCCGATGTTGTTTTCCCACCTAATTTTGACGGCATCGACAACCCTCCAATTGCATGCGACCCTCTTCTATCGTTTGAAGAGGAAACCGATACCAGCGTCACTGGAGTTCCGTTGGCTTTTGGCCTCAACCCCGGTGTTCTGGCCTGTTACATCGATGTTTCCTATTTCGATCAAATCACTCCCGGATGCGGGGCGTCCTTTACCATCGAGCGGGAATGGATGGTCTTCGACCAATGTCAAAATACCTTTATCACTAATGTCCAAACGATTAAAGTAGTAGACAACCAGCCTGCTCAGTTCACCGTTCCCGACACTATATTTGTAAGCACGAACAGCGAATGCGGCAATTTCGCTACCCTGCCTCCCATCAATCTCGTTCACGAATGCTCCGGCATTGTTGTTTCCATCGTGACCCCATGGGGCACGCTGAATACAAATGGGGGCGAAGTTCCCGTACCCCTTCAACCAGCCCAATACGACATATTTTATATGGTGAACGACTTGTGCAACAACGATACGACGGTGCATTCCCTCATATTTGTCACTGCTGGGCTGCTCGCCAATTGCCCTCCTGAGACAAATATTTCATGCGATACGTATTTCGATGAAATCGAAGGCCCTTTGCAAAACGGAGACTTGAGCGTGTTGGCACCTTATGGCTACCCAACAACCTTTGCCAATTGCAATATACAAATGGTGGAAGAGGCTTCGGCCTCTGTTGATGCTTGCGGCAACGGCAATATCGTCCGCATTTTCACCGCAAACTTCGCAGGCCAGAATTTGTCGTGCCAGCAAACCATCGAGGTGCAGCATGTGTCTGATTTCGAGGTATTATTTCCTGCCGACACCCTCGTCATTTGCGGCGATGCGCCATTCGATGCGGGTTCTCCACAATTGTTTTTTGCGTCTTGCGAAATGATGGACATCAACTCCACCGATTCAGTGGTCAATAATGTTCAGGGCGCGTGTTATGAAATTATAAGAACGTGGACGGTCGCCAACACCTGCGTCACCGGTGATGTGCTCGAAGACATATTGCCAGACCCAATGGTGGGCGTGCGGCGATTCGCCGATGGCGGTGACGGATACATCGTTTATCAGCAATCCATTGAAATAGCAGACCAGACAGCGCCGGGATTTCCCGACACTTGCAAGTTGGCAGATATTTGTATTCTCAGTGATTGTACTCTCAACCTCACCATTCCGGAACCCAATGTATTGGAATGTTCCAACTACACCGTTGCAGCAATGGGTGAATTGGGGGCGGGCTTCGGTCCTTTTCCGAATGTGGTACCCGGCACTTACGATGTGAGCTTTACGGTGACTGACTATTGCAACAATGTATCCTCGTGTGCCACTACGGTCTCCGTGGTGGATTGTGTGGCACCGCAAGCCGTTTGCAAAAATGGCATTACCATTCAGTTGCAAAACAACAATCCTGCCTCGGCATGGCTCGTGGCCAGCTCTGTAAATGGGCTGAGCACAGACAATTGCAGTGTGATGCTCCAATATTCGTTTTCAGAAGATGTGAACGACGACTCCCTCCTGCTCACCTGCGGCGAGGCGGGCATTTTCCCCGTTCAGCTCTGGGTGACCGACGCTGCCGGGAATCAGGATTTTTGCCAAACAAACATTTTTGTGGATTCGCCCCCCGGCAACCCGTGCACCACGACTTTACCTGAGGTGACGGGTACCATTGTCACAGAAACGGGGGCAAGTATTGGCCAGGTACAGGTCTCCAATGGAGCAGGCCAAACGGTTACCACCGGTGCCAACGGCATCTATACTTTGCCAAATCCCGGAACAGGGTTTTCCATTACGCCTTTCAAAAATATCAATGCTGTAAATGGGGTCACCACCTTTGATGCGGTGTTGTTGACCAAACATATTTTGGGAACTTCCTTTTTGAACAGCCCTTATAAAATCATTGCGGCCGACGCCAACCATTCCAACACCGTTACCACTTTCGATGCGGTACAGATGAGGAAACTAATTCTGGGAATAAGCACTAATTTCAGCAATAATACCTCGTGGCGTTTCGTGCCTGCAAGTTACGTATTCCCCGATCCAACCAATCCGTGGTTTACCCCTTTCCCCGAGGTGGTGGTGGTGAGCAACCCGATGAACTTACCCAGCATGAATTTTATCGGGATAAAAATCGGCGACCTCAACCTGAGTGCAAATCCACTTAATTTTGCCACAGTGGATGACCGAAGTTTCACGGGCACTCTCAGCTTCACATTGCCCGGCGGATATGTGCAAAAAGGCACTGTTTTGCGTTTGCCGTTTTACCCCGAAAATACTCCACTCCACGGATTTCAGTTTGCCCTGCAATTCGACCAAAAGCTGGTGGAATTCATCGCTTTGGAACCTGGCTTTTCAGGACCGGAATGTTTTGGAACTACCCATTTGCCGGAAGGCAAACTCAGAATCAGTTGGTACGCTGATGAGCCTTACGAACCCGCACCCGGTCAGCAGGCTTTCACACTGGTGTTTAGGGTAAAGAAAAACGGTTATGCCGGTCAGGCCCTTCGTATCGACGAGCTGGAGATGCCTGCCGAGGCCTATTCTGCCGATTTGTCGTTTTTGAGAGTCAGTCTTTCTTATGGGGAAAAAACCGGCGGCACCGGCAGTATTATGGCGCACACTGTCCGTCCAAACCCATTCCATGAAAGCACGGCTATTGCGTTCACGCTGGCTGGCGAGGAACGGTTGATGCTCACGATTACAGACCTTGCAGGCAGGCAGGTATGGCGCTCCGTGGAATCATATGAATCGGGAAACCACGAGATTATTATAAAACAGCGGGACCTTTGCGGCCCGGGTTTGTACTTTTATAAATTGGAAACTGAAAGCGGTATCGAAACCGGAAAATTGCTTTTGTTTTAAAATGAAATATAACTCCGGCCAGGTTCGGACGTGCAGTGATTTGGAGGGAAAGTATGGGCCTGCCAACCTGACCGAAAGGCATCATAACCCTGTTCCCATGTACACATTTATCACATTACCTCGATTTTTTAATTGGAAAAACTGGCCCCTCGCGGTGGCTTCAATTTTCACATTTTCCCTCTTCCTCATCATGCCGGGACTTGCCCGCGCAACGGTTATTTGCC
>CAZPHZ010000106.1:0-9583 GCA_964586035.1 uncultured Saprospiraceae bacterium | reverse complement strand
GATCGCTGCGAAGCTGTAAATTCCGACCACGGAATCGCCAGAGAAGTATCCCAACATGAGGACGTCGACGCGCGTGTTCATCTCCGAGAGACACCCGCCGAAAAAAACACGCATGCCACACGAGAGATGCTGTGGATACGATTGCTTGGTTTCCTGGGCCACAATGGCTTCGAGGTGAGTGCGAATTGTTTTTCGGCGAGTTTCAAAATATTCTGTGTAACATGATTGTTTAATCTCAGTGATCCAGGATTTGATGCGACTTTCGATAGCTTTATTAAACAAAATGGGCAGACCGTTTTTCAATTGTCCATCCACGGCTCCCAACAAATATTTTTTATGCCATGGAATGATCCATAAAATAAATGTCTTCTCCTTATAACGGGGAAATGCCAGGGGAGAGGGATTCAAGTGGGGAATGTCTTCGCCTTCCCAGTCAGGCAGCACCGGCAGTGCCGGAAGGTTTCTTGATTCGAGATTGGATTGAATCGGATCAAGAATGGATTTTTCGGATTGTTTTGCCATGGCCCGGACCAAGTCGCTGATTTGTGATTGGATGCCGCCCATCATTGAGAAGGGAGCCGTAACGACCCCAACCTGCCAAATTCTATCGAGGATTAAGTGGCCGCACGACCAATCCTTGCCTCCTGCCCCACGCAAAAAGCGGTGGATTTGAATATCTTTGGCGATTAGATTCAAGAACTTGCTGGCGTTAAATCCACCCGAGGGACATGCTGTTCAATAGATAAAAATGCTCTCGATGAAATTTACCAACAATCCCGATGTCAAAAATAACCTGCATTCTGCTATTCCTCACCTTCACCAGCCGCGTATTTTGCCAGCAGGAGGTGCTCGTATTTGGAGAAAATAATGGGAATACGACAGAAGAGCTTACCCTCGGCGGACGGGTGCTCGATGCCGCCAACGGCCAACCCATTCCGGGAGCGGTGTTGCATTTGCAGCCAATAGAGGAGAGCGACGTGACCAAATCGGATGGTAGTTTTGAGCTTGCTATGTCTCCCGGTATTTATACTTTGAAAATAAGCTTTTTGGGGTACGAGAATTACGATGCTAAAATTGATATTTTTAGTGATGCTATACACGATTTTATGCTACAGGAGGGTACCGTTGAACTCAGCCAGGTTACCATCAGCGAGACCAGGGAGGACGAAAACGTGAGGTCCGTGATTGGCGGCGTAGAGCAGCTGAGTATTGAAAAATTGGAACGACAGGCGAAGTTTCTGGGGGAAATGGACGTGCTGCGCAGCCTGCAATCTGCCACCGGTGTGACGAGTGCGGGGGAGGGGGCTTCGGGCTTTAATGTGAGGGGCGGCAATACCGACGAGAACCTGATTTTAATGGACGGAAATTTAGTATTCAACCCCGTGCATGCGCTCGGTTTTTTCTCACTTTTTCACCCGGACATGGTGCAGGGGGTCACACTCTACAAAGGCGGCGTGCCTGCGAAATACGGCGGGCGGCTGTCGTCGGTGCTGGACGTGAAGCTGCGGGAGGGCGGCGACCAGCAGCTTTCGGCACAAGGTGGGGTTGGCATCGCCTCTTCCCGCCTCGTACTGGAGGGGCCCATCGTCAAAAATAACGCTTCATTCATCGCCGGGGCGAGGGTGAGTTATGCCGATTGGATTTTGAAACAAACCAGGAACATTGACCTGCGCAGAAGCCAGGCTTTTTTCTATGATCTGACGGCAAAATCAGACGCCCGCCTCACAAAGACGACCAAGGTCGGATTCACCGCTTTCAACACCCACGACGAGTTTCAATTTGCCAATGAGGTGAAGTTTGAATACGCCACGTCGAGCGGCTCGTTTTACCTGCGGCAATTATTGGGTAAAAAAATCAATCTCACAGCAACGGCAAATGCCGGGCAGTACCAGAGCAACCTTTTCGATATCAACGGCAACGACCAGTCTAAATTTTCAAACAAAATTAAGTACCTCCGTGGTGGGGTGAGCGGATTTTTTCAGCCGGTTAGAAGCTATCAAATGGAGCTTGGCATCGAACAGAGCCGCTATACGGTGGCGCCGGGCAAACTGGTACCGTTGGCTGATGCTGTTATCAAAGAGGATGAACTCCCTGATGAACATGGTGATGAGACGAGTCTTTACCTCCACAACCAATGGACGGTGAACAAGAAAATAGAACTGATGGCAGGTGTGCGTTATACTTTTTTCAAAAACCTCGGACCTGAACGCGTGCTGCTCTATGAGGAGGGGGTACCAAAAACGGAGAAGACCATTCGGGATAGCCTGCAATTTGCCGAAGGCGAAAAATCGGCGGGATATTCGGGTTTGGAGCCACGCATGTCATTGCGCGTCAGCCTCGATGAGGGACGTTCGGTGAAGCTGGGGTACAACCGGTCGTACCAGTTTTTCAGCCAAATATCAAACACAGCTTCTGCCACACCGATAGACATCTGGCAGTTGTCTAACTACCACATCAGGCCGCAACACGCGGACAATTTTTCCATCGGTTACTACCAAAATTTCAAGGAAAACAAGGTTCAATCTTACCTGACGCTTTTTTACCGGAAAATATATCAACTGATAGATTACAAAGATTTTTCGAAGCTTCTGCTCAACCATCATATAGAAACGGAGTTGCTCACCGGCACCGGCAAGGCCTACGGCGTGGAGGTGTATTTCAACAAGGCTTTCGGGCGGCACCGGTTAGAGGTCAACTATACTTTTTCACGCACTCTGCGACAGGTAAAGGCGTCGCCGGGACAGGAATCGGTAAGCGGCGGTGCATGGTACCCGTCGAACTACGACAAGCCGCATAGCCTGAATCTGAATTATTTTATTCAGATAAAACCGCAAAGCAGCCTTTCGGTCAACTTCACTTACAGCACCGGGCGGCCGACTACTGCGCCGGTCAGTTCGTTTTCGAGCAGCAATGTGTTGACCATCCCGGTATACTCGCAGCGCAACCAGTTCCGCATCCCCGATTATCACCGCCTCGATGTAGCGTACACTGTGGGACCGTGGGGCAAAAGAAGCCGGTGGCGAAACAGCCTGACGCTGTCAATTTACAACCTGTATTTTAGGAAAAATGCGTTTTCTGTCTTCTTCCGGCAGAACCCGTTTCAAAGGGTGACAGCTTACCGCGTTGCGGTGCTCGGCTCTATGTTTCCGGCCGTGACGTATGATTTTAAGTTTTGAATAAAGTGGTGAACACTATTTATGGTAAAACCATCAAGATAATATGAAAATTAAACACCTCGCACTCGCATTGCTCTCGGGATTCCTGCTTACGCACTGCATCGACGAGATAAAACTGAACATTAACGACGACCAGCAATGGCTCGTGGTGGACGGCCTCATCGCCGACAGCATGCAGGTTTATACTATCGAAGTGAATTACAGTGCCGTCATCGGCGTGGGCAGCGACAACATCACGACGCCGGTAACAGGCGCATCTGTCCGGGTGCTGGACGATACCGGGGGGAATTTCGATTTCACGGAAACTGCTCCCGGCGTCTATACCCGCCAGATGAAGGGTGAAGTAGGAAAGACCTATCACCTGCAGGTAATAACAACGGAAGGGAAATCCGTCCTCAGCCGCCCCACCATTCTGCAAAAATCTCCACCTCTGCTGCCTGCCGTGGGAAAAGTAATCGATGAATTGACCCTCAGTTCATCGGGCGGTTATATCCACTCAAATAAGTTTGAATTGGATATGAGCACCGATGTGTCCGGCCTTGCGGAGCGGCCCTACTTGCGATGGCGGGCAGCCGGCGAATACCAGTTTTGGGAAAACTACCCCAACCCTCTCAATAACAAAATTTGTTATGTTAAAAACAACGTTGACTTCAACAACATCAAAATATTCGACACCCATGATCTCGCAGATGGGTTGCTCACGAATGAACCTTTCCTAACCACGAGCTACAATTACCGCTTTGCGTTCATGTACTGTTTCCACCTGTTCCAATATGCCATAAGCGAGGAGGAGTATAATTACTGGGAGAACGTCAGGGAAATAGTGAACATCGATGGCAGCCTTTTCGACCCGCCACCCGGCACAGTGAAGGGAAACCTTTACAATCCCGTAGACCCCGGTGATCAAATTCTGGGGTACTTTTCTGTGGCGGGCGTCTCTTCCCGGCGGGACTTCTTCGACGTCATTTCATTGGGGGTTTATGTGGATCCAAAGTGCCGGTATTGGAACACACGACCGCAATCCTCGGAGTGCCGCACATGTGCTGATTTCCCGATGAGTTCATTTACGAGACCGGAGTATTGGATCCCATAGTTTTGGCGTGTCAACAGAATTCCAAGACAAAAGCTGATTTCCCGGGAATACCATAGCCTGTTTCATGTCGAAGGTTTGCCGCCATGACACAGTTTAGACAGAAAGCGATGTACGGTGGGAATAATTCGAATCAGAAAGCACTACCTCATTATTAAAAGTCTTTTAGCCGCCACAAACTCTCCCATGCGAAGTTCACAGAAGTACAGCCCGCCTGACGAAGATTCACCGCTGCTGTCACTGCCATCCCAGGAAATGGTGTGTTGCCCTGTGGCCTGATGTTTTTGCACCAAGGTTCGCACCTTTTTGCCGAACATATCATACACGCAAAGTGTCACTTGCCCCGGCCGGTTCAGATGGTATGTGATGGCTGTGGATTCAACGAACGGGTTGGGTGTGTTTTGTTCCAAACGAATGGGGCTGCCTGTTGCTTCTTTCACAGCCGACGCCACGCTCGGCCCCGTATTGTCGATAATGTGTTTGAACACTGCTAAATTATTACTCCCGTTTTGACTGAAAGCATACGCTCTTAACTGGTAACACTCATCCGGAAATCCCTCCGTCTCGACATGAAAGACAAATGGCGGTGTTGAAACCTGTGCGGAATCAACGGCAATAAATTCGGTGCCGCCATCTATGTACGGATTATCTCCTTCTAACCATCCGAGGAAAAACTTTACTTTCTCAATACCTGCTCCGTTTTCATTCCCGGTATCGGGGTCGTAAGCCGTCACCTCATAATCCACACCTCCTTTGATGGCCACACCAGCCCCGGGGCTGGTGAAATTGATGATAGGTAAGACATCCATTGGACCGGGTGGCACAACCACATTCACTATTAGCGAATCATCGTATTTTTCCAAAACGGTGAGTTCTATGCCTGACGCATTGTCAACTACCGTTGCGCCTGGCACCAGCGCAGCATCCTTATAATCCTCGGAGGGTATAAGCGAACCAGGGGTCATATCCAATAATACGGTAGGCGATTTGTTGAAAGGAGAATAAAAGGATATCAAAGCACCGGCCTTTGCCAAAGGTTCCTGGCTGCGGTAATACACTATAAATTCCGAATCAGGCGAGCGGCGGATTCTCAATGCGGAGTAAGTATTGGCGGGGGCAGTCATTGGGTTCAGTTCAATACCCAGGATGCTGTAGTTTCCCGACTCCGTTACTGTTTTAATGCCCTCTGTAGGGATCCAGCCCGCCCGCCATTTAGTCCAGGGATTGTAGTGGTGGGGATTATAAGCATCGCCCATTATATCAAATTTGTCACCATAGTCGTCCATCGTTCCGCTGGGATCGAGTGGATTTGGACCGGAAACCTGCCAGAAGTTGGCGTGGCCCCAGTCATAGGTGTGGCCCAGTTCGTGAGATGTGTGTGAGGCATTATTAACTTTCGAGATAATCGTCCTGAAATTAATACCGCCGGCTCCTTTATAAGGCTGGGGCCATAGCTTTTTCGTAAAAATCACCTCACGGTCGTATTCTTCCACCGCAAAACCGGCTTCTTTTGCAATAGCCAAAGCGTCCGCGCGTATCCTGACGAACCATAACCTGTTGTCAAGTTCATAAAACGTTGTTGGTTGCGGCATCGTGAGAATTGGAGTAATGTCAATATCAAATGTGTGCAGGCCATAAGAGTTGGTATCTGCTATAGCCTTTACGGCATTTGCTTGATTAATTGCCTGTTCATCTGTCAGAATAATCGAGGCATCATTCGGATAATCCACTCGGATGAAGAGCACTCTTTCTTCTCCAAGTACCGGCCGGAACAGCATATTGCCCGGCGTTTGAGCTGATATAAATACTGAAGCAACTAGAAAAAGCGTGCAAATGAACGGCTGCAATAATCGTTTGCGAACAGTAGATTTTGTGTTGTAAAACCGATTGTGGACGAGGGTAAAATTCTTCATGGCTTTGTTTTTTATTATCAGGACTAATGCTATGGGCGGGCAAAACCGCCAAACCATGTTTGGCTTCCAAAATTTTGCTTATTACTGCACTCTTCTTTCGAAAGAATCGTGAATTGAAGCCTGGCTTTGATTAAAAGCGAACCTTCAAATGAGAGGGCACTCCAAATGTAGCTCAAAACTGTTTTCCTACAAATTGTTTGCGGTATTTTAAAAGGATGGCACGTATGGAAAATCTCCGGTTTTTGCATGTGTTCAGCGCAGCGTTATTTTTCCCTTTGGACCTTGCCATCACCATCTGTGAACGGGTCAATGCAATTCCAAAATCAATGGCGATTTGACCGGTAGGTCAATGGCCCGGCTCAGGTCGAAGGTCTTCCCTGAAAGTACGTCAGTGCCTGCTGTGGTGCCATTCAGCATTTCAGCGAAGCGGCTTAGATCCAGCGAGTAGGGTTGTGTATTTTTATTCAAAACAACCATGACTTTTTGGCGGTCATCGCAACGGAAGTAAACGTAAACTCCGTCTTGGGGCAGGAAGTGCGTCAGCTTGCCGTTTTGCACGGCGGTGGCATTTTTCCTCCAGTGGAGTAGTTTTTTTATAAAAGCTGTGGCCTCATTTTGCCGGGGAGTAAGCCCCTCACCTGTGAATGCATTGACGGTGTCTCCGTTCCAGCCGCCGGGGAAATCGCTGCGGATAAGGCCATGGCCCGTGCCGTCGGGGTTATTCATCAAAATCTCCGTGCCGTAATATAGTTGTGGAACACCGCGGGTGGTCAACACATAGGTTAATCCCATTTTAAACAAATCGTAGTCCCGGTGTATCTGCGTGAAAAAGCGGTCCATGTCGTGATTGTCGGGAAATACCACCAACGCATTCGGGTTCGGATACAGAAAATCGCGGGCCACCATTTCGTATAATTCCATCCACCCCGATTTCCATTCTTCCGGTTGGGTCAGTGCCTGGTGGAGGGCCGTCTGAACTGGAAAGTCCATAACACTAGGCAAGTAGGAGATGTACCCGTTGGGATTTTTTTTACCCCGTTGCCAAAAGGATACGATAGCGGGATCCTCGAACCACTCTTCTCCCACCACATTGAAGTGGGGGTACTCTTCCATGACCCTGCGGGTCCACTCACTCATGTAGTCCATGCCGGGGTAAGAATAAGTGTCCATGCGGATACCGTCGAGGTCGAGGTACTCAATCCACCAGATGGCGTTTTGTGTGAGGTAGTTGGCCAGCAAGGGGTTGCGTTGATTGAGGTCGGGCATTGTGGATACGAACCAGCCGTCGGTAAAGACTTTTTTATCGGGAAGCGCGGCGTGAGGATCTTGCAGGAGGGTTTTGCGATGGTTGGTATAGGTAGGTTTGTCCCAGGTATTTATCCAGTCGGCGGTGGGCAGGTCTTTCATCCACCAGTGCTCAGAGCCGCAGTGGTTGACGATCATGTCCATGATGAGTTTGATGCCTTTAGCTTTAGCCTCCAGCGCCAACTGGCGGTAAGACTCGTTGGTACCGAAACGAGGGTCCACTTTGTAAAAATCGGTGGTGGAATACCCGTGGTAGGAATACTGCGCCATGTCGTTTTCGAGCACTGGGTTGAGCCATATAGCTGAAAATCCAAGGTCTGATATGTAATCCAGATGTTGCCGAATTCCCTCAATGTCGCCACCGTGGCGGCCGTCTTTATTGGAGCGGTTGGGCTTTTCTCTCATGCCAGGCACTTCGTCGTTGGAGGGGTCGCCGTTGGCGAAACGATCGGGGGTGATGAGGTACAGCACATCGCTGTTATCGAAGCCCGGCCGTTCTGCAGAAGCGGCTTCCCGCTGCCACAATGCCCAGTTATGCGATTCGACCAATTTTCCATTTTTATAAAAATCAATGGGCACCTTGCCCGGTTTTGCGGCATTGCCGATTGTCAAATCCACGAACAGGTAGTTGGGATTTTCCACTTTTATCACCCGTTCGATGCGGATGCCGTCGTAATTCACAGAGGGATTGAAGTCGCCGATGCTGTCGCCGTATAAAAGTATTTCGACGTTCGGGTTTTTCATGCCCGCCCACCAGTTCTGAGGTTCTATGCGGGAGATTTTTTGCTGCGCAAAAATGCCGGGGCAAAGGGTGGTGAGGAAGAATGCAATTAGTATGGGAATGCGATTAATCATGGATTGTGGATTTTGATGTAACACAAAAGTAAGGAGTGCGGGGCGAGAAATCAGTTGGGCGAGTGGATTTCGAGGGGTCGCCTCAAATGCCAACCCCGTATTCCTTATGTTTGCCGTCTTAAAATAATATACATGGCTACTTCTATTATTTCATACAACGTCAACGGCATCCGTGCGGCGATAAAAAAAGGATTTATCGACTGGGTAAAGTCAGGTGGTTTCGACATCGTCTGTGTGCAGGAAACCAAAGCCAGGCCGGAGCAGGTGGATGTGACACCCCTCGAAGACCTCGGCTACCATCATCATTGGCACTCGGCGGAGAAGAAGGGGTACAGTGGTGTGGCTACTTTTTCAAAAAGAAAACCGGATCTCGTGACGGAAGGCTGCGGCATGGAAAAATACGACCGGGAGGGACGCATACTGCGCACCGATTTCGGCGATGTCACCCTGTTGAACTGCTACTTTCCCTCCGGCACTTCCGGCGACGAGCGGCAGGATTTTAAATACGGCTTTCTCGATGATTTTTACAACTGGGTGAATGAATTGAGAAAAAAGAGGCCAAAGCTCATCATCGTTGGCGACTACAATATTGCTCACACCGAACTGGATATTCACAACCCAAAGGGCAACAAAAACAATTCGGGCTTTCTGCCCGAAGAACGGGCCTGGATGACCACATGGCTCGACAATGGATTTTCAGATGCCTTCCGGTGCGTGAATCCAGATAAGGTGGAGTACAGCTGGTGGAGTTTTCGCTTTAATTCGAGGGCCAATAACAAAGGCTGGCGGATAGATTACCAGTCGGTTACCGATAATCTGGCGGAAAAGGTGGTGGATGTTCGCCATGTGAACGAAGCGATACATTCCGACCACTGTGCGGTGTGGATGAATATCGACCTTTAGGATTTACCAATTCAGAAGATTTTTTCCAAAAAAAAGCCCCGGCGGAACTTCCCGCCGGGGCTTTTTATCAAACTATAACGCCATCTATTTTTTCTTGATTCTTTCAATCAGCAATTCCGTGGAAGAGTAATCCTCGCCGCTTTGCTTGGCGAGCGTGATGGCTTTGTTGGCTGCTTTCAGGGCTTTTTTCTTTTTACCCAATTTAAAATAGAGCGCCGCCAAGGTGTCGTTGTTGAAATAGTTGTCGTCCATCTCGATGGACTTCTTTGCCCATCCGATGGCGAGTTTCATGTTTTTCTTTCCTTCCACCATCTCTCCGAAAAGCCAGGCTACTTCATTAA
>CAZPHZ010000105.1:0-9612 GCA_964586035.1 uncultured Saprospiraceae bacterium | reverse complement strand
GTATAACAAAATTATTACCCAATTTTTCGGTGTTTTGGTGTGCTAGCTCATTAGCAGTTTAGCGCTTTGGCGGGCACCGGAGAAGAATGGCTAACACTTCCGGTCAGTTTTTCGGCCGGTCGTACAGGCAACAACCCGGCAGGTTGTCATACACCTTGTCGTCGGCGCGGTATTTATCTGTGTCGTGGCCCACTGCTGCCACGCGCTTTTGAATATCATCCAGCATGATAGTGGCTTCATCGTAGTTCACTGTCAGTTTTTTGGTGTCTTTGTCCCAAACGGCACTGTGTACGCCGGGCACCTCTTTCAGTGCTCCCTCAATACGCCGCTTGCACATTCCGCAGTTGCCGTACACGGTGAATGTGGCTTCGGTTCCCTGTACATCTGTGGTACTTCCAACGGCATCCGGGGCGGCGGGGCGGTCGTACTGGCAACAGCCGGGGAGGCTGTTGTAAGCTTCTTCCGGTGCGCGGAACTCATCGGTGTCATAGCCGCTGGCGGCGATGGCTTTTTTGATGGTCACCACATCGGCGGCGGCGGCATCGTAAACCACTGTAATCATGTCGGTTTCTTTGTCCCAGTCGGCCGATTGTACGCCGCTGACGCCATTGGCAGCTTTTTCAATTCTCTTTTCGCAACTGCCGCAATTGCCATAAACTTTGAAAGTCTCGGTTGTTACGGTGGCATTTTGGGCCTGCAATTGCATGCCGGCAAAAAGCACAAAGCTGAAAATCAAACTCAGGTATTTCATGATGTCAAACATTTAGGGGCTGATGTCGTGGGCTTTTTTTGCCCCGGACAAACAGCCGGTTAATCAATTGTTTTTAATATCCGATTCTTCAGGTGAGAGGTGCCGGGTGGTGTTTTGCCGCGTGGATAAAGTGGGGCCGGCAAGCCAGGCCTGCCAGCCGCTGCTTTATCATTTACTCTGCGGATTTCTCTACTTTCTCGAAGTCCATTCCGCACTTAGAGCATTTTCCCGGTCCATCGCCACCCTCTTCGGGGTGCATGGGGCAGGCATACGTGAAATGGCTTTCTTTCGCCTGCTCCTGAGTACCTCCGTTTTCGGAGGCTTCCGTTTGCATGGCGTCGTGCTGGTGGCCGTCGTGTTCGTGGGCTTCGTTGCCGCCGCAGGCGGCGAGGAATGCCGTCATGGCGAGGCCGAGGAAAATCATTTTGAAATACTTCATTTTAAAAAGAATTTAATGATGATGTTAATGTGATTAATTAGAGGGAGATGCAGTTGCGTTGTTGTCCTTCCGCGGGAAGGTGGTTTTTACGGTGCCGCAGGTAAGCATTTTACTACCTAAATACGGGTTGCGTATTTTTTTATCGAAGCTCAGCCAATAGCCTCCCGTGTTGTCATTTGCCATTGGGCAAAATTCCAGATACAATATTTTCCCGCCCATATCTACATCGAATACCTGGATGGTATTGGTGAGCTCATCGCTTATTTTACTGAAGGCTGCTCTCTGTTTTTCGATATCGTTTTCGCTGCCCAATTTTTTGAGTTCTGTTTTTATCATTTTGGCAGCGTTCATCCACGACATATGCTGGTCGTTATCGGTCAGCAATTTCATGTTCACTTTTTCCATAGATGCCCCCATTGTTTGTGCTGCTGTTTTGGCTTTGGCGGCATCGTCGTTTGCCAGTGCATCTTTTACAGCGAGGTATTTTGCAACAATATCGCCCAGTTGTTTTTTAAACTCCGGGTTGATATTTCCGGCATTCATTTTTGCTTTTGAAGCAGGCATCTTCATTCCTTTTTTCATCTTTTTGCTATCTCCGCCCATATTCATACCTGCCATTCCTCCCATGGAAGATTTTCCGCCTGCCGGTGTCATCATGCTTTGTTTGCTCGAAAGCTGGGCTGCTGCATCGATTTTGAATACCCCATTGGTCACCACTTCTTCGCCTTCTTTAAGGCCGCTTTTAACTACATAATATTGATCTGCATCTTCGCCAAGGACAATCTCCCTGTGCTCGAAAACCATTTCCTTATTGGGGACTTTCACATACACTATGGCCCGCTTTCCGGTCCATAAAATAGCAGATTTGGGCACAGTGATGGCATTTCTGACATTGGGGAGCCGGGCTTCCAATATGCCACTGGCAAACATCTCGGGCTTCAGCAAATCGCCCCGGTTGTCCAGTTCTGTTCTCACATAGACCACCCTTTTCAGGGGGTCTATTACAGGGTCGATGAATGTGACGGTACTGGTGAAAACTCTACCTGGGATAGACCTGATAGTGAATTTTATCTTATCGCCGAGTTTCACCCAGGGGATGTCGTTTTCATAAGCTTCGAACATTACCCAGAGGTGATTGAGGTTGATGACTTCAAACAGGGGGTCGCCCTCTTTTACATAATCGCCCAGCGCTATATGGCGCATCATCACTGTACCATTTATAGGCGATAGTACATCGAAATAAAAGACCGGTTCTCCGCTGGCTTCTATGTCGTCTATTTGCTGGTCGGTCAAATCCCACAGCTTGAGTTTGTTGCGGGCTGCACGATAGAATGCCGAGTTGTCGTCCTTGTATTTCAGCGACTCGAATAATTCTTTTTGCGCCGTTACCAAATCGGGAGAATATATGGAAGCTAATTTTTCACCCTTCTCAACCTTTTGCCCGGTGAAATTCACATAAAGCTTCTCAATTCTGCCACCATACCGGGCAGTCAGTTCTGAAATATTTCTTTCGTCGGGTTTCACCTTGCCGGGGAAATAAACTTTCTTGTGAGGATTCTTTTTCCCAATGATGACAGTTTGAACTCCGGCAATTTTCATTGCTGACTTGGACATTTTTATTTCCGAAAGGGATAATTCTTCTTCCTCTCCACCTCCGTCATCCAGGGGGATGAGGGTCATGCCGCAAATAGGGCATTTGCCGGGTTTGTCCTCCCTGATTTGCGGGTGCATACTACAGGTCCATATTGTAGAGGATTTTTCAGATGCGTGGTCATGCTGCTCAGTGGCTTCAGCATTATTACTATTGTCATTGCTGCCGCCACCAAAGAACAACCAGCCTAAGAATATGCCGCCTGCTAAAACGAGAGCCATACTCCCTATTTTTTTTATTGACATTCGTACTTTCATTTCTTTAATTTTTGGTTGAGTAATCGGGAGATAAATAATCTTGCTCTTTTGGCCACAATATTTATTTCCCGATTCAATTAAAATAATTGCTTTGCCGGCACATTATTTTAATTACCCATTAAATAATAAATAAATGCAACTGCAGCATTTTTATCTGCTCGCGCTTTGTCTAATTCCAATTCGTATTTAAGTACCTTTCTTTCCATGCGAAGCACCTCTTCAAAGTCTTTGCTATCGGTAGAATATTCTGCCAGCAAAATATCGAGTGCTTCTCTTGCAAACTTCAATTGAGCGATAAAGAGTTTTACGCGCCGGTCTCCATCCCTGAAATCTCTGTATCCCCTTTCAAACAAAGTGCTCAGTTGGTTGAGCTTATCTTCTTTTTCAAAGTTTGCAGCCTGAATCTGGTAGGAGGCTTCCTGCACCATGGCATCATATTTCTTCCTGTACAAGGGAATGGTAACGCCAACCTGAGGCAGCGAAAGCACGTCTTTTCCGTTTCCGCCGCCCTCAAAGTTGGGGTTTCTACTTTTGCCAACTACTGCGTAGGAAAAGCCCACCATAAATTGAGGCATACCAGATTTATCGGCTACTAATTCCTGGTTTTGCCATGAAAGAATGCGGTGTTCTAATTGTTTAATGCGGTGGTTTTGAACGGCAATGCTGTCCATAATTTCGGAACGTTGCATAACCGGTTCCTCTTCCCACAAAATATCGGGGATGATTACCGGATTTTGGTCAGCCACATTCAGTAAATTATTGAATCGCACCTGCATTTCATATTTGCTGTCTTGCAGGTAGGCCAGTTGGTTCACCAAATCAGCTATTTCCATTTCCACCCTCAATTCATCAACCGCCGATGCCTGGCCTGCTTCCAGTTTTATAAGAGCAAGTTGTTTGAAGGTGTTGAGAATGTCCATATTCTCAATTGTAATATCGATGCCTTTTTGAAGAAAGTATAAATTGTAAAAAGCTGATTTAACGTCATAAAACAATTTGGATTTTGCATCTTCAAATACCTCGAGTTTTGATTTGGCACGCTCGGTTGCTACATCTTCTTTTGCGTCGAGCAAACCGGGCCACGGGAGCATCTGAGATGCGGCAGCACTAAATCGTTGCGGGCCAACCCTAGTCTCAGGTGTTGAGATAAAATATCCAAAGGCAACAGTAGGGTCGGGCAATGACCCTACTTGCGGAACTACTTCCAACGCCGCTAAATATTCTCTGAATTTAGCTTTTAACCCCGGGTTGTTTTCGGCTGCTGTTTGCAGATATGACTGCAACTCTTGCTGGCCATAAGATGTATCGGGCAACAGCATGCAGAAAACAGCACCTATTATTATTATGGATTTCATTATGAATTCTTTTTATTTAATCGTTTTAATTTCCCCTCTTGCCACATGCAATAGAGGGTCGGCACAATAAACATGGTCATTACCTGTATAATCATACCGCCGAAGGATGGAATAGCCATGGGTACCATTATGTCAGAACCTTTTCCAGTCGATGTAAGAATTGGCACCAGTGCGATGATAGCACATGAAGCTGTCATCATGGCCGGTCTTACCCGTTTGCTGCCGGCATGCACTACGGCTTCTTTAATTGCGGCAATTGTTGTAGGCTTTTCTTTATCAAAGGTTTGTGTGATATAGGTTCCCATGATAACGCCATCATCAGTAGCGATGCCAAACAAGGCAATGAATCCTACCCAAACAGCCACACTGAGGTTGATGGTGTGCATCTGGAAGAGATGATGTATGTTCATCCCAGCAATATCGAAGTTCAGGAACCAAGGCTCTCCGTAAAGCCAAATCATGATAAAGCCACCTGAAAATGCCACGAATATTCCTGAAAAAACCATAAGCGCAGTGGTTACATTGCCGAACTGGAAATACAATATGAGGAATATTGTCAGCAAGCAAAGTGGCACTACGATTGCCAACCGTTTCATCGCCCTGATCTGGTTTTCATAATTGCCCGTAAATTTGTAATTAACTCCTGCGGGCAGTACGAATTCTCCGGATTCTATTTTGGATTCGATGAACTGCTGAGCTTCTTCTACCACATCTACTTCGGCATAGCCTGGTTTCTTGTCAAATATCACGTACCCGTCCAGGAAGGTGTCTTCACTTTTGATGATCTGCGGGCCTCTACGGTAGGTAATTTCTGCCAATTCTATCAGCGGTACTTGCGCACCGGTGGGAGTAGGGATGAGAATATTCCCGACATCAGAAGGTGAATCCCTGTATTCACGTGCATAGCGTACACGGATGGGGAACCGCTCCCGCCCTTCAACTGTGGTACTCAGTTTAATGCCGCCAACCGCCACCTCGATGTAGTTCTGTATGTCTTTCATGGTGAGTCCATACCGGGCAATGGCTTGCCGGTCAACATCAAATTCCAAATACGGCTTGCCCACAATCCTGTCGGCAAAGACTGAAGCGGATTCAATGCTTGGCACCTGTTGAAGGATTTTTTCCAGATCGAGCCCCACCTTTTCGATGGTTTCCAAATCAGGACCGAATACCTTAATGCCTATGGGGGCTCTCATCCCCGTTGACAGCATAATCAGCCTCGTCTGGATGGGTTGCAGTTTTGGGGCCGAAGTCATACCCGGCACTTTTGCAGCTTTAATAATTTCTTTCCAGATATCATCCGGCGATTTGATGTTCTTGCGCCATTGGCGGAAGTATTCTCCTCTTTTTCTGTCTTCTATCAGGTCGTCTTTTGCTAGCAGCCGGAATTCATCTTCCCCGTATTTGTAGGTCGTACTGTCTTTTAATATGAAAGCATCGTTCTTATCGACTTTGAACCTGATTCTGTGGCCGGCCTCATTCACCATGAATTCGGACTTGTAGTTTATGGTATTTTCAAACATGGAAATAGGCGCAGGGTCTAACGCGGACTTCACACGTCCCCATTTCCCGACGACAGATTCAACTTCTGGTATTGCCCCTACTTTTTGGTCAACAATACGTATCACTTCCATATTTTCCTCAACACCCGAATGCGACATGGTGGTGGGCATCAACAGGTAGGAACCTTCATCTAATGCAGGCATAAACTCTTTACCGACTCCTGGAAGGGATTCGGCCATCGCCTGCCATCCGCTGGTTTGCCTGAGATTGAATCCTACGCGTTCAAATCCGTTAGCCACAACACCGAAAACCCTGTCAAAACCCATCCACACAGAAGCGCCAAAAAGCAATACTGTAATGGGTATCATCAGGAATTTCCATTTATTGTCCAGGCACCATCTCAATATATTTGTATAAAAATGAACGATGGTCATTAACGTACCCAACACAACAGCAATAAGGCCTAAAACGAAGAGGAAGTTAATAAGGAGACTGTTTTGCGCTCCCAAAGGCATCCAAAGCCTGGAAAGAAAATATACCACCACTACCAATGTGGCAGCGATGTTGATTATGTTCACATATTTCCTTTTATTTTCCGGCCAATAATTTTCGAGCAGATTATTTATTCCAAAAATGACCAGCACAAGCGCGAGCAGATTGCCAAAATAAATAGCCAGGCCAATGCCTAATGCTATCAGGGAGATATTCCAAATACGTTTGGTGTGTTTTTTTCCAAAATTTATAGAAAAAAGTGCATTTGCCAAAGCAGGGATGACGACCAATCCTATAACGAATGACGATATTAAAGCAAACGTTTTTGTAAATGCCAGGGGCTTAAACAACTTTCCTTCGGCTGCCTGCATGGCAAATACCGGCAGAAAGCTGACGATGGTTGTGGACAGGGCTGTAATAACCGCCGATGCAACTTCAACGGTTGCCTCGTAAATCACTTCCAACAATTTTTTACCCCTGACTCCTTCATTTTCAGGCATCTCGAGATGCCTGATGATATTCTCAGTAAAGACTATGCCCACATCCACCATTACTCCTATGGCAATGGCGATACCCGACAGAGCTACGATGTTGGCATCGACGCCCACTAAGCGCATGGTGATGAAGGTCATGAGTACCCCAATCGGCAACAGGCTGGAAATTAATATCGAGGCCCGGAGATTGAGCAATAAAATTATCACCACGATGACGCTGATGAGTATCTCGTGTTCCAACCCATCTTCCAACGTGCCGATGGTTTCCTTGATGAGGCCCGAACGGTCGTAAAAAGGAACAATAGTCACTTTGGATACCGTGCCGTCCGCGAGTGTCTTGCTGGGCAGGCCGGGAGAAATATCCTTTATTACTTTTTTTACATTGTTGATTACTTCAAGGGGGTTGTCGCCATAGCGTGCGACGACGACGGCCCCTGTGGCATCTGCGCCACCTTTATCGAGGCCTCCTCTTCGGGTTTCTGGTCCAAAATTGACCACGGCTACGTCTTTCACGCGTATTGGCGTGTTGTCATTCACTGCCACCACCGCCTCTTCAAGGTCCTGTAGGTTCCGGACATAACCAAGTCCTCTGACGATGTATTCGGCCCTGTTGTATTCCATGGTGCGGGCGCCAACGTCGAGGTTACTCTTTTTCACGGCTTGCATGATTTGCGCCACAGATACATTGTGGGCTTTCATGGCGTCCGGGTCTATATCCACCTGGTATTCTTTTACATAACCGCCAATGGGGGCCACTTCTGAAACTCCTCCTGCCGAGGTCAGAGCATATCCCACGTAAAAATCCTGGATGGTCCGCAACTCCTGAGGGTCCCAACCCCCGGCAGGTTCACCTGTTTCAGGATCGCGTCCTTCAAGGGTGTACCAATATACCTGTCCGAGGGCAGTGGCATCGGGGCCGAGGGCGGGCTGTACCCCCCCGGGAAGGGTTCCTGCCGGCAACGAACTCATTTTCTCGAGTATACGTGTACGGCTCCAGTAAAACTCTATATCATCTTCAAAAATGATGTAAATGGTAGAAAGACCGAAGATAGAACTGCTGCGAATGGTCTTAACTCCCGGCACACCGAGCATGGCCACCGTCAAGGGATAGGTGATCTGGTCTTCAATATCCTGCGGGGAGCGTCCCATCCATTCGGTAAAGACAATTTGCTGGTTTTCTCCAATATCGGGTATGGCATCTACGGGTACGGGGTCTCTCGGTATCCAGCCTTCACCCCAGTCGAAAGGTGCCGTGGAAATACCCCATGCGACAAGTATCAACACTAATAAACTGGTAACCAGTTTATTTTCTAAGAAGTATCTGATTATTGAATTTAGCATAAATAACCATCAGTTAATGACTTTATCTGGTGAATTGTGCACGGCCAACATGGGGCGGCCTCCATAAGGAGGGAAATCAGAATAAAGTCCGGGAATTATACAAAAGCACCTTCGGGTGCAATCAAACAGCGATACCCACTGCGGTGCCTTTTGGCATCGAGTGGCGAATCAAAACCCGTGATAGTCTAACAAAGGAAAGTCTGGAACAGCACCAATATGTCATCCTGGACAATGGGCGGTTTGTAGGAATTGAATTGGAGGTTGATCACCTCATTGGTTGGAAAGGAATAATTGTAAACGACGAACAGAGCATAAACGAGTGCCGGTTTTTTCAGCAATTCGGCAGACATGTTTTTGACCTGTTTGGATTCGTCGAGTTTGTAATATTTTGCGATGTTTTGACAGCAGTCCTTGTCGCAGTGATGCGAGTTGCAACTGCCGGAATCGGAATCGGCGGACATATCCTTCATGGTGGAGGAGTCACTGCAACAGGCCTTTGCACTCATGCAGGACCTATGCTCCATCTTTGCTTTACAATAATGTTTGTGAAGCGTGAACCCGGTCGTGCTGAAAAAGACCGTGATAGCGAGGACGATATGTAGTGCTTTAGCTGCCAATTGAAATAAATTACGGCGCAAAGGTATAGGGGGCGGCTGGGTTTCCCTAATACAATTACGTTAAAGAATTGCAAAATTATAAAGCGTGATAAAAAGAACGGCTGGTTATCTTTGCCCAAATCCTCTCTAATGAAAGACTCCTTTCTGTTGTTTGCGTTTTGCATTTTATCACAAATATCTTTCCCCCAGGAAATTTTTCATCCTGAACTCGAAGCCTTTTACAATCCGGTTCTGCAGCCCTTTTACTTTGGCGTGGCTTCAGGAGACCCTCAGCCCCACAGCGTGGTGATTTGGACGAAAGTAGTGCCGGAAAATTTTGCTCCGCAACAGATACACTGGGAGGTAGCCTCCGACACACTTATGCAGCACGTGGTGCAGTCGGGCACCGGCAAGACGGATAGTTCCTCCGCTTTTACCATGAAATTGGTGGTGGAAAATCTCGACCCCGGGACCACTTATTTTTACCGATTCCAGCACGAGGGGCAGTACTCGCCCATTGGCCGCACGAAAACTGCTCCAGTGGGGAATGTGTCCCTGCTGCGCTTCGCCGTGGTGAGTTGTGCCAACTTCCCGTCGGGCTATTTCAATGCCTTCGGCGACCTGGCCCGCCGCAACGATATCGACGCCGTGCTCCATCTCGGCGACTACATCTACGAATACGGCGGAGGGGGCGCACCCCGTAAAAAAGCGAAGGGGTTTTCCCGCCCGCACT
>CAZPHZ010000104.1:0-9663 GCA_964586035.1 uncultured Saprospiraceae bacterium | reverse complement strand
CATGTTGGCGGTGCAGCCATTAGCATCAGTGACCAATACGGTGTAAGTGCCTGCTGCCAGCCCCGTAAGGTCTTCCGATGTTTCGTTGTTATCCCAGTTGAAGACGAAAGGTTCCGTACCGCCGGCGACGGTAAGGTCGATTGCTCCATTAGATTCCCCATCGCAGCCGGCATTGACCGTAATGGCAGAAAGGCCGAGGACGTCTGGCTGGCCAACTTCGGCGCAGGCTGTTGCTGTGCAACCATTGGCATCAGTCACTGTCAGACAATAACTTCCGGAAGGCACATCTGACAGAATCGGGCCACCGGAAATTCCATTCCATATATACTCATATGGTGGGGTTCCACCCATAACAGCTGAGGCCACCACGCCGGTATTTGTGCCAAAACATAGCGCATCGCTGGCAGTCAGCGTAATATCAATCAATGCCGGAGCAGTAACAGCCACTGAATCCACCGCCGTGCAGCCGTTAAAATCTGTTACAGTGATGAATTGTATTCCTTCGCCGAGCCCTGTTGCAATTGCGCCGGTCGAGCCATTCGACCAAAGAAAAGTATAGCCGGGGGTCCCGCCGGAGGCAAGAACGGTGGCAGTGCCATCTCCTGAATCATTGCAAAGTAAAGGTGTGCTGGTACTTGTTGCCGTTACCGCTGCTGGTTCAGCGATGGTAGCCGTGGCGGAGCTAATGCAGCCATTGTCGTCGGTTACCTCTACGGTATAGGTGCCAGCTGGCAGGTCATTGACCAAAGCAGATGTGTCATTGCCCGCAAGGGCATCCCATAATATTCCATAAGGTGCTGTTCCACCTGCAATGAGGACGAGTGCAGCTCCGCTATTTGTGTCGAAACAGGCGGCACTATCCACGGCGGTACTGAGAACTAATAATTGGGGCTCGGCTATATCGATGCTGGCAGAAGCGGTACATCCGTTGGCGTCCATCATAGAAAGCGAATTGGTGCCGGGACCGAGGTTGACAGCGATGGAGTCCGTCTGATTGCCGGAATTCCAATCATACAGAAATGGGGAGGTGCCGCCGCTGACTATTACAGTTGCAGAACCATCGGTGCCTCCATTGCAACTGATTTCGTTCAAAACTACGTTCTGCAGCGCCAGTGAATCGGGTTGAGTGATGTTGACGAAAACGAAATTTGGGCAGTTCCAAGCATCTTTTACAATTATAGTGTAATCGCCGGCAGACAGGCCCGTGAATACACCCGTTGTGTTGAAAATCGAATCGAGTTGGAACGAATAGCCTCCGGCACCGCCGGAAGCGGAAATAGTGACCGCACCTTCCGTTCCTCCATAGCACGCAATGTCTGTTTGGTCAATAATGACAGCCGTGGGTGGGTCGCAAGGTGGGGTGTTGCAGATGGCTGTCCCGATTTCCCCGTCGCATTGGCCAATGGCAAAAACCTGGATGGTCACGGTGTCGGAAAGTGTAAGCCCGTTTACAATGTGCGACAGCGGCCCATTGTTGGGAACCGTCCATCCGGCTCCGTTTACATTCACCTGATACCCCATCGAGCCGGGCACCTGGTTCCAGTCGAAGGTGATGCTTTGGTCTGTAATATTGTTGCAAGTAACGATGGGAGCTGGCAACACATCCAGAACGTTGATGGTTACCGTGTCGTAAACGTTGCATCCATAGGTATCCCAGGCGGTGAGCACATAAGTAGTTGTTGTATCTGGAGAAGCCACCGGGCCGGGGCAATCGGTGCAACTCAGCCCGTCGGACGGCTCCCAACTGTAAAACAATTGGTAGAGCGGTTCGAAGGTTATCGTCCAGTCGAGGATGGTGCCGTCGAAGCCCTGTGCATCGTCAAGGGCGAGTAATTGCCAGGTGCCATTGGTGGGGTAGTCGCCATCCCATAAATCTGACCAAACGCCCTCGGGCTGGTAGCTGCCACCGGTAAAGGCGGCTTCGACGTTGGAAGAGCACGGCGGCCAGGGCCATCCGAAGTCGATAGCAGTGGATGCCGTTGGGGTAAAACAGACCTGGTCGTAATTGTCGCAGTTGGAGCCGTTGTCTGAGCTTAATTCTATGAATTGTCCACCGGGCGAAATGAGAAACAGGTCGAGGTCGTCCACCCATTTATGTTGAATATTTACACAAACGGAACGTATTACACCCGGTCCAAGCGTAACCGGCTGTACACCGGCCACCAAAATCGGCGAATAAGTTGGGCCCGTATTGGTCACAAGATAGTCCTGATCGTTGGTAAAACTAGGAGGCACGGGCAGAGGCACCGGCAGGTTCCCATCCAATGCCACGGAATCGCCGTGGCAAATGGTCGTATCAGGACCTAAATCAGGAGGAAGTATTTCATTATCTCTGATAAAAAGCCAGAACGTATCTCTGTTGCATACATCGCGCTGAATGTCTACGCCGATTGTTTCCATGCCCTCTGCAAGGTTGTCTACGATGGCATTAATTTCCACCGAAATGCTGCTATCGCCTGCAGGTATGGTGAGGTCGAGAGGGATAGAATCGTAATCTACACCGTTGATAGCCGAGCCGATGATGGTGTAATCGAGCGGGAAGTCGCTCTCCACAGGGCCCGGAAAGCTGAACGACATTGAGCCATTTGCACAGCCCTCTGTTATAGTACCGTCAAGGCTCGCTGTTACGGTTTCCACCTGCAATGAGCCAGTACCAAAGCTCTTGGCTTCCAGGAAAACGCCTGTATCGTAAACGCCATCGGCAACGTCGGAAACCATCAGTTTGATGGTGTAAGTTTCGCAGGGAATCACCACAGCCTCTGCAATAAAAACGGAGAGGAACCCATCGTACACGGGCTGGCCGTTGTTATTCATGTTGTCATTGTAATACTGGTCGTAAGATGGTGGGCAGTTTGCGCCGTTCTGAGGATGCACGTTGTTGATAGATACAGGGAGAGAAGTTCCGGGAATTTGTGCGATGTTGATTCCATTGTTTTGAAAAGGTCCGCTGATACCAGGTCCACTGATGAAAAACCCAAATACGTCGTTGAAGGAACTGCATGCCCATTCGGGGTATTCCTCCGAGGCAAAAACATACTTGAACCGCAACGTGTCCGAGGTGGGGATGAAGGTTATGGAGAATTTTGCGGCGTCGTGAATAGTTCCGGAAGCAATAGCCGACAGGTCGGGGTCGGAGACGGTGCTTGAATTGTCGTTCGAGCTGAATTGGGTTCCGTTACAGTCGGCGCCGAGCGGCCCGTTAGCGCAATCTTGAGAAGCGGCCCGCCCACTGGTCATCAAAATTCCCCGATCGATACCTACCTCGTTGAGCGCATTTTTGAAATAACCGACAGCGAGTGGGTCACCGCTGAAAGTGACGTCCAATACTTCCACCCCATCGCCGAGGAAGATATTCGTGATGAGGTTTTCAGGCGTAATGGGAGGTGTGGTGGCGTCGGTTACTTCCATGTCCTGGGCGCTCAACTGACTAAAGATGCCAATGAAAAAAAAAGGTAAGAACCGGCGGAGTATGCAATCCATAAAGCGCGAAGATTTCATTTTTCAGGTGATGCAGATATATCCAAAATGACCAATTTAAAGAGATAAAAGTAAGACGCTGGCGGTGATTTTAACCAATGTTATTCTTACTAATTGGAAAACTGCCAATTATATTGCAATTGGATGTTCCAATTCACGCCTTTGTACCGGCGGCCAAACACCGGCCATTTGGCGCTGCTGTCTTTCTTCCTGCATCATTTATCTAAAAAATAGACCTGTCTATCAAACCGGTTTTACTTTGCGTTTTCTTACTGTTCGGCCTATTGCCACAGAGAATTAGGTTATCACAAAGCTTTTTACATGAATCAATTTATTAAATTCGTATTCGCCTCCTGCCTGGGTGTGGCGATTTCTATCGTGGCACTCGGTGCTCTGTTTTTTTTTATTGGGATTGGCATTGCCGGAAGTGCCGGAGAGTCGCAAGTCAAGGTATCTAAAAATACGGTACTTCACCTGACTTTCGGCCAGCATATTCCAGAGCAGACGAACAATGTGCAGATGAATCCATTTGACTTCAACACAAAGAAAGTGCTGGGTCTTAACGATATTAAAGAAACCCTCGAATACGCTGCTACCGACAGCAAAATCAAAGGGATATTTCTAAACATGGATGCGGGTTTCGGAGCGGGAATGGCCACGGCAGCTGCCATTCGCAAAGATTTGGTAAAGTTCCGGGAAAGCGGAAAATTCATCGTGGCGTATTCAAAGTACTACTCGCAGGGTGCCTACTACCTCTCTTCGGCTGCCGATAAAATATACGTCAATCCCATCGGAGGTATTGATTTCCATGGGTTTTCGATCGTCATGCCTTTTTTCAAAAATATGCTTGATAAAATCGGCGTGAAGATGAATGTCTTTTATGTTGGAGATTTCAAAGGTGCTACAGAGCCGTACCGTTTCAATAAGATGAGTGAGCAAAACCGTCTCCAAATGCGGCAATACCTCGAGCCCGTTTATCGCAACTTCCTCTCGGAAATGGGAGAATCGAGAAACAAATCAGTGGCCGGACTGCGGGAGATTTCAGATGGGCTGAAAATCCGTAAATCAGAAGATGCCGTTGCGCTCGGGCTGGCCGATGAGGTTGGCTACCTCGACAATGCGATTGCCGATATGAAAGAGCGGCTTGGTCTGAAAGACGATGACAAACTCAAAACAGTATCATTGGAAGATTACGCCACCAAAGTTGAGAAAAAGAAAGACTATTCCACCAAAAATAAAATCGCCGTGCTTTACGCCGAAGGTGCTATTTACGCCAACCGCGGCGAACGGGGCACCATCGTGGACAATAAATACATTAAAACTATCCGGAAAATCAGGAAGGACGACAAAGTGAAAGCTATCGTGCTGCGCGTGAATTCGCCCGGCGGTTCGGCGTTGGCCTCTGAAAATATCTGGCGGGAACTTATGCTGGCCAAAGAGGCGGGTAAAAAAGTGGTCGTGTCGATGGGCGATTACGCCGCCTCGGGAGGGTATTACATTTCCTGCATGGGCGACAAAATCGTCGCGGAACCAAACACACTCACGGGTTCCATCGGCGTATTCAGCATGTTGCCAAATGCAAATGAACTATTCGAAGATAAATTGGGGATCACCTGGGATACCGTAAAGACAACCAACCACTCGACCGGACTCAACATCATGTTTGACCCTGATGCTGCCGAGCGAGACTACCTGACCGAATCGACACTCAACGTTTACGAAAAATTCCTGCACAGAGTGGGAGAGGGGCGCCATATGAGCCGCGATAGCGTACACCGCATCGCCCAAGGCAGGATTTGGACCGGCACCAAAGCCAAGGAAATTGGGCTGGTCGATGAAATCGGAGACCTCGATCGTGCCATCGGGTTGGCAGCGGAACTCGCCGGAATTGATAAATACAGGATTTCGGAATATCCATATCAAAAGGAAGCCTTGCAGGAATTCATCGATGAACTCACCGGCCAGGGCGATGACGATGCCGTGGAAGCACGTTTGATGAAGCGCCAATTAGGTTCGTATTACACACAATATGAACAACTCAAAGAAATGGTGATTGCAAAAGGTGTACAGGCGCGATTGCCATTCGTTCCTGTTTTTGAATAAATACAGATAAAAGAGGGAATAGCGGGCTGCGGACGATGTATCGCAGCCCGCTATTTTATTCATTTTTTGAAGTATGTTAAATGTTTCCGGAGAAGTCGGCATAATTTTACCAGCGTCATTTGAATTACTAATCAACGATTCCCCCATGGATGCACCTCGTCACAAAAAAGCCAGCATTTGGCGATACACCACTCTTGTTTCTATCACGCTGTTATTTTTTACCAAAAATGGTTTTTGCCAGCGGCCTGCGCATCTGAATTACGTTGGTTCATCCACCATCGGAAATTTCATGCAGGAAGCAGATAGCGTTTACTCCGGTGCGGATTTTCATCTCGATACGGAGCCGGAAAGCGCCGGAGGCGAATTGGCCATCATGGAAGGCCGCACCGATTTGGCAGGGGTGGCCAATGTACCATCTTCCAAAGCATTGCGGCGAGGCGTCATCAGCAGTCTTATCGGATGGGATGCCATCGCCATCATTACGAATGAATCCAACCCGGTAAAAAATCTGACGCTGAGCCAACTCAAAGGGATTTTTACTGGTGAAATCACCAACTGGAAAGAAGTGGGAGGCACCGACCTTCCCATTCAACCCTACATTACCAGCATCGAATCGGCCACGCACAAGGTGTGCCGCTCGGTGATTCTCGGTGAAGAAGATTATGCGGGCTGTGAAACCGTCATACCCGATGCGGATATTTTGGACAGGGTGCGTAGGCAACCCGGAGCTATCGGTCACATCAGTTTTTCATTTTTGGAAGACCGCAGCCACCTCCGCGTTTTATCCGTCGATGGCCAGCCTCTCACACTGACCAATGCCAGCTATCCCATTACCCGCCCGCTGTACCTGTTGTGGTGGTCCGGTCGCCGGGAAGTTGCCGAATTCGTGGACTGGGTGCTTTCGGCCGAAGGCCAAAGGTTGGTGATGAAGCGCTTCATCGGTGCCAGAGAGGGCACGGTTTCGGTCAATGAGCAGAATGGCACCCTCATCGTCTACACCGGGACATACCCGGTAGAAGACGGCGGAACATTTTATTATCCCCACCGGCCATACGAGGTCTTTACGACGGACCGGCAACTGGTCATGCGGGTGCCGAATCAGTTGAGTATCAACGATGAAGCGCCCACCAAGGTGCAACTGGCCCCCGGAAGTTATTTTATTCGGCCGGAGGCAGCCAACGGGGTGGAGCGCGACATTTTCACCGTCATCGAATCCGGCAAACTCACCAAGGTGAACGTGCTGCTCCAATCATCTGCGGCAAAGTTGCCGAAATCACCGGGGCAGGGCCAAGCCGGGGCAGAAGCCGCCAGACGGCCAGACGACAACCGGTTATTGGACAAGTACAAATTCTTGCAACCTTACGGCGATATGCGCGTACGGGCAGAGCAGGACATTTCGGCTGCCTCCGGCCGGTTTCGGGGCCGGTTTCGGGCGAGAGGCGGGGTTGGTGCCATCATCAGCTCGGCAATGAAAATGGACATCCGGCTCATCACATCCAACAATCCCGACGACCCCAATTCACCGTATGCCAATTTTACCGACGGGTTCAACCAGGTTCGCCTCGCCATCGACAGGGCCTATTTGCAGTTCAACCCACAGAAATTCAGCGTTTTTAAACTTTTGCTGGGAAAAATGCCCAATCCATTTAAAAACTCCAACGTCTATTCAGAGCTGAGCTGGGATGATGACATACAGCCGGAAGGTGGCGCTTTTTCTTTCAATTTCAACCAGTTGGGCAAGGTGGGGAACCTGGCACTCACCAACGGCACTTTTCTAATGTCGCAATTCAGCACGGGGTTGGATAAGTCGTGGCTGAATGCAAGCCAGGTGGCCCTGACCATGCCTGTCTCACAGCGCCTGACATTGTCCTTAGCGAGTGGGCTTTATTATTTTAATGACATAAAAGGCCGCGATGTATCGACCACGGTTTTCGATGGCAACGCCGGCAATGCCACCTATTTTGACGTGGATGTGAATGGCAGCGACACCATCTTCACCGAACGGTATGCCTCGGATTTTGCCGTTTTCGACAACTTCATCCTGCTTCAGGTAAATGGTCTGAAACGACCGCTCACCTTAAAAGGACAGTACCTCTATAATTCCGGCGCTGACCGCAACAACATCGGTTTTGCCGCCGGATTCAGTTTGGGAGACCTTAACGACACCGGGCATTGGCGCCTTTACTATCAATACCAGCAGGTGGAACAGGATGCCGTTTTCTCACCTTTTGTACAAGATGATTTCCGCCGGCAGACCAACTTTTCAGGTCATGTTTTTGGCTTCGCCTGGGCCTTCGATAAAAGAATATCATTGCATGGATGGGGACTCATCGACGATGCCCGCGGCCGGGCCGGAATTTCACAATCCCGGTTTCGTGTGGATTTGAATGTTAAGATTTGAGGAGATTGTGTGGGTGAAAACAATCCTTTCGACAGTTTCCGTTTGAATTATTGAAGCAATCAATGATTTACTGGCGAAACAAAAGACTATCCGGAGCCGGATAGCCTTTTGTTTTTCGCGATTTGTAAAAACGCTTCGAGCGTTCAATTAACCAGATTCTCAAAGCCGGTTCTGGCCGCTTCAACGCGGGTCATTTAGTATGCTGCGCCATGTAATCCAGCGTCAATTGACACATGGCTTTCACGCCAAGCCCGAAACCACTTTCATCAATGTAAAAATCCGGGGTGTGATGAGGCGGTGCATCTGCGGGGTTCATACCGTGTGGCATGCCACCTAAAAAGAAAAACAAGCCGGGTACTTCTCGTGCGTAGAAAGAAAAGTCTTCCGCCCCGGTGATGGCTTTACTGAGTATTACATTTTCTTTCCCAGCCGCTTTATACAGAGAAGGCAACATTTCGCGGGTCAAGTCCGGGTCGTTGTTCGTCACGGGGTAACCCGTTTGAATATCGACGTCCACCGATGCTCCGGCGCTCTCGGCGATGAGAGTGGCCGTTCGGCGAATGCGTTCGTGAATGTCCCGCTGCATAGCCGTATCTAAGGTGCGTATCGTGCCGATCATTTCCGCTTCTTCGGGGATAATGTTGTTCCGCACACCGGAGGTGATTTTCCCAACGGTGATTACGGCGGCCTCGTTCGTGAGGTCCATTTGCCGGCTGACAATAGTTTGAAGGCCGAGGATGATTTGTGCAGAAACGGTGATGGGGTCCACCCCGGCCCAGGGCCTGGACCCGTGGCTTTGTTTGCCGTGAACTTTTATCACGAAACGGTCGGCGGCAGCCATTGCCCCGCCTGGTTTATACCTGATTTTACCTACCTCCAGATTAGAGGCAATGTGCAAACCGAATACGACCTCGGGCAATGGGTTCCCGAAAAGTCCTTCTTTGAGCATCAGCTGGGCACCGCCTTCTTCACCGGGAGGAGCGCCTTCTTCCGCAGGTTGGTAAATGAACATGACTGTGCCTTGCAACTGGTCTCGCATTCCGGCAAGGATTTCAGCTACCCCCATCAACATGGCGGTATGGCTGTCGTGGCCGCAAGCGTGCATCACTCCGACTTGCCGGCCGAGGTAGGTGGTATTCTTTTTTGAGGCAAAAGGCACATCTACGCGTTCGGTGACAGGAAGCGCATCCATATCGGCACGCAGGGCAACCACAGGGCCTGGCTTGCCTCCTTTCAGGATACCGAGTACCCCCGTGTGGGCGATGCCGGTACGTACCTCCATGCCTAAGCTGCGTAAGTGGTCGGCGACTTTTTGAGAGGTTTGAAATTCGCGGTTGGACAATTCCGGATGTTCATGGAAATCTCGGCGCCATTCCACCACTTTGGGTTCCTCAATTTTTACCAACTTGTCGAGGCTGGTGTTCTGAGCTGCTAAGCCGCCGGTCGTACCTTGCGCAAGGGCGAAAAGGATGGATAGAAATAAGGGCAGTTTTTTCATGAGGAGAAGTTTTTATTTAGAAAATATGTAAGTCATAAAGTCAATCGGCCGGCACAAGTTGGAGGTAAGATATGATTTTTGTTAACGTTGATCCTTATTAAAAAATTAAAGACTTTCGTAATTTCGCTGCCCCTACCATTTAATCCAAAGTTTCAATCCGGATTAAAATAAAAATAACATGCAG